>CAVHZB010000052.1:0-6342 GCA_963640555.1 Phascolarctobacterium succinatutens | reverse complement strand
GGTAAATTCGTCAAGGTTGATGTGTCTGACTGGACTGACATTGTTGCGATCGCCCTTAATTCTCCGTGCCTCGTAGGGCTTAAATCTGACGGAACTGTAGTTGCCACAGGGAATAACAACAAAGGTCAATGTTATGTGTCTAATTGGACTGATATTGTAGCGATTGCCAGTGGCGGTTTACATACAGTAGGACTTAAATCTGACGGCACTGTAGTTGCTGTAGGAGATAACGATGACGGGCAATGTGATGTGTCGGGTTGGACTGACATTGTTGCGATTGCCTGCGATAGCTGGCATACAGTAGGACTGAAGTCTGACGGTACCGTGGTTGCTACAGGAGATGACGATAATGTGCAGAGTAATGTGCCGAACTGGACTGACATCGTGGCGATTATTTGCTATAACGGCAATACGATTGGTCTGAAGGCAGATGGCACTTTGGTTGCGGATGGCAGTGATTTTTCTTCCGAAGAATGTGATGTTTCGGGCTGGACGAACATAAAGCTGCCGAACAACGCGAAAAATTGATATAAAAAGGATGAAAACGATATGGGAATGGAAGTGTTCCGCAAGGCTTGCGAGGAAAAAGGTATAGACACAAAAGAAACACTTATATTGGGCAGAGGTTGTAATCCCACGAAGGGGAATCGGTACTATTTAAGAATAAGTACAGGAAAAATAACCAAGAACACTTTTTTCCGAGCGGAAGACATTGATCTGTTCTTAACGACTAAAGTTTTAAAGTAGACGCATAATCCTACAACAACAAAAACAACAGCACCGCAGGTGATCCCTGCGGTGCGTTTTCATATCAAATTTGTATCAGCTTTCGTGCATGAGACCGCCGGTCTTTGCCTTGCTCGCGTTGGAGCGCTTGAGGTAGGGCTTACAGACGGTGTGCAGAAGCAGTCCGAGAGGAACGGCAACGACCGCTATCAGCAGCAGAACGAGGATGCACTTGATATATGTGCCTTCATAGCTGCCCGCTATCGTTTCGCGCATCGCGTTCATCGAGTACTTAAACGGCATGACGCCGTAGAGCACCTGGAAGAACCGCGGCAGCATCTCTATGGGGTAAGTGCCGCCCGAGCCCGCGACCTGAATCACCAGAGTGATGATCGAAAGCGCCTCGCCCGTGCTGCCGAGAGCGAACACGAAGCTGTAGTTTATAAGCGTTGCTACAAGGCTCGTCATTGCAGCAGCCAGCCAGAACAGGAACGGATTGTAGCACTGGATACCTATGTAATAGAGGTTTCCGAGCACCGTCATAAGTGCGGTGAGCTGACCTATCGCAAAGAAGACAAAGTAGCGCCCGAAGTACTCCTGCCTTGTGGTGAGGTTCGGGAACTCGTCTCTGCGCTTTATGTGCGGGTGCATCAGGCTGACGCTGAGCAGCGCACTTGCCCAGATGGCGAGCACCGTGTAGAACGGAGCCATGCCGGAGCCGAAGTGGTCAAGGGCGTATACCCTGACGATCTCAAGGTTCGCGGGGGAGGAGAGGTATTCGACAAGGCTTGCAACATCGTTCTGCATAAGGTCGAGGATGTTGGAAATGCTCTCACTTGACCGCAGGTCGTTGACATTTTCCTGAACCGTTGTGACGAGCTGGAGCATGTTGCTCATTACCTCGCGGGTGCCGTTTATGCTCTGCGTGCAGGAGTTCAATGCCGCCGTGAGCTGCTGGAGAGCATAGGATTGACTGTCAACATCGGACTCGATCTGCGCGAGCAGGGAATCGAGGTTTTCCAGAGACGACTGGAGCGTTGACATGGAGTTTACGAGGTTGCTGTCGATATTCGTCTGCTGGAGAATGTCGTCAAAGCGGATGATGCTCTCGTGGAGCTGCTTGTTGACATCGTAGTACAGATCGTCGAGTATCTCACCCTCGTACTCGTTTATGCCGCCCTCACCGTATATGGCGTCCCAGTCAATATAGGAGCCGCCTGCACCGGCAGGGTCGCCGCCGGTAGCGTTATCGAGGCGCTCAACGGTGTTGCGGAGCTGCTCCGAGCTGTTTCTTATCGCATCGGCGGCATAGATGACATCCTCCTTGCTCGTTGCAAGGCGATCCTGCATGTTGGCGATGCTGCTGCGGCTGTTGTTGAGCATGTTTACAATGTCGGGCAGCAGATTGTTTGTCATGTTGGCCACATTCGCAGCCGACTGCGTAACGGCAGCCATGGAATCCATGATGGAAATATAGGTGCGCAGGTCGGATTTTATATTCTCAAGATTTTCGTCGAGACCGTCAAGAGTGCTCTTTGCATCAACACCCATGCCGGAGAATACGGAGGTGAAATTGGATATCTCCTCTACGAGAGTTGCAACGAATATGCTGTTGACCTGATCCTTGACTATGCTCTGTGCGCGGTCGGTAACACGCGAGGCAACGGCGTTGAGCTTCTGATTGTCATAGTATATGATCTCGGGGCTTTCAAATTCACCGTCCGTGAAGCCGAGCATCGCCGAGCTGAAGTCGGCGGGGATAACGAGACCGGCGTAGTAATCGCCGCTGTAGAGCCCGTCTACCACTGCCTGAGCGGAATCGGGGAACTGCCAGTCGATTTGGTCATTGCTCTTTAGCTTTTCAATGATAATATTGCCGACATTCAGATCCATTCCCATGAAGGTGGTGCCGGTATCCTCGCTGGCGACCGCGATCTTGAGATTCTGCGTTGAGCTGGGGGTGTATGGATCCCAGTTGGACATGATGTTGAACCATGCATACAGGCAGGGGATGAGAGCCAGACCAAAAACGCAGACGACCGCCACAACGCTCCTGCTCAGACGCTTGACATCAGAACGGATTACGGAGAAGATGTTTGAAGTTGTGTTTTTAAGTTTATTCATTGCATTACATCATCTTTCGTGAGAGTTTGGCATCATGTGTCTTCGGTCTCGGCGGGAGCCTCATCGTAGTTATCGTACTCGAATTTCTGCTCCGGCTCGGGAGAGTCATCGCCTTCTGCGGTCTCGCCGTCATCAATACCGGCTATCATTTTCCGAAGTGTGAAATCCTGATACTCAATGACGATCAGCACCGATGCGATTATGAACATCGAAACTATCCACAGCACGAGGAAGATCGTCTTTGAGCTGTTTGTGAAAAACAGCATCACGAGGAAGATCGTCGGAATTATCAGCAGACTCCTCAAAGCCGTGCGCATGCGCTTGGTGTTCCGCTCGTGCATCTGGTTTAGGCAGTCCATGAGGTCATTATACTTCTTTTCGTATTGATTACCCATAATGATACTCCTGTGCTCCTTACATCATTTCGGTCTTTTCAAGCTGCTCGTTCATGTATTTGTTAAGTCCGGAGAGCGAGCGGCGGGCGAAAATGCCTATGAGCAGACCTACAACAAAGAACAGCATAAGCTGAAGCAGATATATGAGGTACTGGTTCTGATACAGTCCGGCTATAGCCTCGCGCATGGCGTTTATGGCGTAGGGGAAGGGGAAGAACAGGTACACCTGCTGGAAGAAGTTCGGCAGCAGCTCGATGGGGTAGGAGCCGCCGGAGCCGGCTATCTGGATTATGAGGATTACGACTATCAGCGCTCTGCCGATATTCCCGAATGCGACTGCAAAGGCGTAAGCCAGCATAGAGCATGCAAGCGAGGTCACAAAGCCCGACAGCAGCAGAAGTCCCGGATGCATACAGTCAACACCGAGAATGACGAGGTTGCCGAGCATCGTTACGAGTGTTTGCAGCTGACTGAGCAGGAAAAACAGCAGATATCTGCCGAAGAAGCGCTGTGTTTCCGTTGCTCCGACCACCTCAATGGGAGCATCACAGTTGACAATGGCGTTTATGATAACGCATCCGACCCAAATCGCGAGCATCGTGTAGAACGGAGCCATAGCCGCCCCGTAGGACTCGACGGGATATATCGACTCACTGCGCATGGAAACGGGACTTGAGAGGAATGTGCCTATGCTCTCGGGGTCAACATCGAGGAAATCAAAGACATTCTGAAGCGTTCCGTTTTCGGGATTGCCGTCAAGAAGGTCGATAAATTCGGTGATGCGGGTGCTGTAAGAGGTGAGCAGATCCTTCACCTGGATCAGGGCGTTGTTCACGGCACCGAAGGTGCTGCCGAGCTCACTGACTATCGGAGTGGTTTTCCCGAGTATGCCGCTGAGGTCGAGCAGGGTGGAGGATACCTCGCCCAAGCTGTCCTGAAGATTGTCAAGCATGTTGTTGAGCATGGGGTACACGGTCTCGGTGAGAGTGACCCTGACGGTGCCCAGGGTGTCGCTTATAAGCTGGAGGTCACGGATAAGGTCAATGTCGCGGTTTCCGTTGAGAATATCGTCGAGAACATCACCGGCGCTCTTAACATCGCCGGTGGCGCTGTCGATGGAGCCGGAAACGGTGTCGGGCGTGTTGCTTGCAGTGCTCACCGCCTCCGAAGTCGCACTCAGAGCGGACAGCTCCTGCTCGACTATACGCGTGTCGGTGCGGGCAGACTCGAGAGCCTCGTTGCGGACCTCGGGGTCGCTTGTAGTCTGCGCAACACTGAGATTTTCCTGAATGCTTGCTATACGGTCGCTCGTATCGTCAGCCATAAACGACACGAGGGATTCCATAGACTGCGGTGTCGCCGACGGATCGGACAGATCGCTGTAATCATAGCCGGTGACGGCCTCGTAGACGGCGGGGACCGCCACGGTCTCAAAATCGGTTTTCAGTTCGGCGATGGCGCTCTTGTTATGGGATGCAAGCACATTTACCTGCTTTGCGCTGGTGGGATTGTTCAGACCCAGCTTATCGCGCAGGCTGGAGATCTTGTCCGTGAGCTTGTTGAGTGCGGTCATCGCGTCCTCTATCTCGGAGTTGGAAAGACCGGAGTGAGTGAGGTAATCAATAAGCTCCTGATACTGCTTTTCGAGCTCTGCCAGTGCCTCCTTTGCGGCCTCCGCATCATCGGTATTGCCGTTATAGAGCCTGTCGAGCTTGTATATTGCCTCGTTCACCGAATCCTGAAGACCGAGCAGCAGGCGATTGACCTCCTCATTTATGAGCGCGAGATCTTCCTTGGTGTCCTCGATGTAAACTATCTGATCGGAAATGTTGACGCGCTCGTTGCCGATGAGATAGATCGAGTAGTTGAGCGTGTTGTTTGTGCGCTGCAAGGTATCAATGAGCGCATTGTTGGCGGAAATGAAATAGTCAATAGTCGTGTTGTAGCTGATCAGGTTATTGTTTATCTTGGTCAGCGTGTTTTTGAGCATCTCGGCGGAGGAGTCACCCTGAACATCGGCCGAGAAGGCATTGAGCTTGTCAAACAGAGTTTCGACCACGGTGGATATGTACTTTTCGTTGACTACCTGCTTTACCTTGTCGCCGGCGGCCTCAACGACCTTTACGGCTACGGCATTGGTCTTTTCGTTCTGGTAGAACTTTATCGTCGGACTGTACATATCGGTGGTGAGGAAATTGTACATATTATATGTAAAGTCAGGCTCGATAACTACGGCGGCGTAGTAATCACCGGCGTAAACGCCCTCGATAGCCTCGTCGGCGTTGTCGAGAAATTCAAAGCCGAGATTCTCCTCGTTCTCAAGCTCGGATATGAGCGACTTGCCCATATTCACGATGTTGCCGTCGGAATCCATATAGTCCTTATCGTTTGAGACAACGGCTATCTTGAGACCGTCGGTCTTGCTGTACGGATCCCAGAACGCATAGATATTGAACCATGCATACAGCGCCGGCAGCACGAGAATGGCAAGTATGATGAGAAAGGCAAAGAAGTTCTTATACAGCAGCCTCAAATCATGTTTGAAGATCTTGAAAACATTACGCATATCCGAATAATACTCCTGACAGCTTAAGCATAAGGGGAGTATCCGAACTCCGCCTTGTGCTCAAGCGTAGTATAGCACAAAAGTGCATCGAAATCGCCCGAACAATGAAAATTACAAAAAGGTAACGATTCAGATACAATGATATTGTACAAGCATTCAAAATAATTGTCAAGTAGACATAAGCACATAAATCTACAAAATTTTTGAATACTTGTGTCACAAAAAAATTAAGACACTATATCTTGTGTGTATAATAGTTTTAGCAGTAATTGCATATCAAAGGCGGGAATATAAAGGCGTTAAACGGCAATGATAAGTAGCGGGTCAGATAACCGAACCCAATACGAAAAAGGAGATGTAAACTATGTCTAACAATTCCAGTAATCATCTTGTTGTGCCCGCGGCACGCGAGGCAATGGAAAAGTTCAAGATGGAAGCGGCCAACGAAGTTGGTGTAAACCTCAAGCAGGGCTATAACGGCGACATCACCGCTCGCCAGGCCGGCTCCGTCGGCGGTCAGATGGTCAAGAA
>CAVHZB010000051.1:0-14037 GCA_963640555.1 Phascolarctobacterium succinatutens | reverse complement strand
AATGTTTTTTTGCAGTTGCAAGAGGGGAAAAGAAAAGCAAAACGGGAGCATTTTAATCCCGCAGTTTCCGATAGGAGAATTTGTTGACAGGGAGGAAAATGCAGATGGCAACGACTGAAATGATATGCTCAGGTTTCGGCGGTCAGGGAGTGCTCGTGATGGGGCTGATACTGGCTAATGCAGCAATGGAGCAGGACAGAAATATCCTTTGGTACCCCTCCTACGGAACAGAAATGCGCGGCGGTACAGCAAACTGTACCCTAAAAATAAGCGATGAGGAGATCGCAAGTCCGAAGGCAGAAGAGCTTGACATACTTTTTGCCATGAACGAAGCGTCCCTGAAAAAGTTTGAGGGTACAGTAAAACCCGGCGGGCATATCTTTGTTAACAGCTCGGTGGTGACCTCCGGAAGAAAATATCGAAGCGATGTGAATATCCATATGATTTCTGCAACTGATATCGCAAACGATCTTGGCAATCCCCGCGGAGCGAACATAGTGATAATCGGAGCGCTCGGTAAGGCGACGGATATATTCGATTATGACTACCTGCGTGAGGCGATAGACCGGTTTTTCCTTAAAAAAGGCAAGGTCAATCCCAAAAATGCTCTTTGCTTCGATAAAGGAGCTGAATATGTGACGGCGGGGAATTGATACCGGCCGCCGAAAAAGACCGTTTTATGCAAAAGCCCGCGGGCGTTTTGTGACACGGAAAATGCCGCATCCACGAAAGAATGCGGCATTTTTTCGTGCGTGATTGACATGTTTTCAGATAGTTCATTTCCTTAACAAAATAATACTTTCCTTTTTAACATCTATATGCTATACTGCGAGTGTTTGTGCTGAGGCGCAGGAGGCGTTGTTATATGAAAAAGAAGCTGATTTTTTTGGTCGCGGCACTGATATTGACTGCTGCACTGCCGTTCGCGGCGAGCGCTGAACTTGGAATAAAGCCCGTGGCCGACCCTTGGGACGACCCGAATAATCTCATAAAGGACGGCGGCGTTTACACTGCATATAATGAGGATGGCTATGTGGTCGCATGGGAAACACCCGAGTGCGATGTCAACGGCAAGTATATGCTCATAAAAAACGACACCCAGCTCAAGGTCGAATACCGCGTCAGCTATATGGGTGATGTCCCTTGGGGGCATATCGTTGTAAGCGCCTCCGGTGATAATGAGCAATTCAGCGGCTGGGTGCTCATGAGCGACCTTCTCGATTCCGAGGGTAAGCCGGCAGCGGTCGCCCCTGTCAAGGTGCCCGAGCATCCGATGATAGCCGATCCTAAGCCCGAGCCCACCCCGGCAGAAAGCGATGACCCGGAAGTCTCTCCGACTCCCACGGTGCCGGCGCGTCCTGAGCAGGCGATAAGCATAAACAACACATATAATGCCGCCATTGTGTATACATCCGTTGCAATCGCGGCAGCTGCGATCGCGTTCGCGGTGCTTGTGCTTGTTAAGCACAAGGCGCTTAACAAAAAAGGCGAATAATGCTTCAATATCACAAATCAAAAACCTTAGCACTCTGATGACTTGAGTGCTAAGGTTTACATTTTGTTAATATAAAACACTATATTTGTTCATAATTTTATAGTATTTTATATATAACAAGAAACGAGAGTTATAAATCAACTAACAGATTTAGAGCTCTCCTCAAAAATGGAGGTATTAATTATGTTTGAACTTACACCTTTCGGCTATCGCCGCGTTGCATCCTATAATCCTTTCCGTGAGCTTGAGGAAATGTCCCACAGCTTCTGGAACGACGCTGAGGTCAGCGGTTTCCGCACCGATATTAAAAAGCAGGACGGCAAGTATGTCCTTGAGGCAGAGCTGCCCGGCTTCAAAAAGGAAGACATCAACATCGACATCGACAAGGATTGCCTTACCATCTCCGCGGAACGCAAGTCCGAGGAGACCGAAGAAAAGAACGAGAACGGCTTTGTGCGCCGCGAGCGCTACTACGGTTCGTTCAGCCGCAGCTTCAATGTTAAGGGTATTGATACCGATGCCATCACTGCCGAGTACAGCGACGGCGTCCTGACCCTCACAATGCCGGAGAAGACTCCCGAGGTTCCTGCGGCAAGACGCCTTGAGATCAAGTGATCCCAAGCAATAATTAAGCAGATCAGATGGTTTTCTTTCATCCTCTCTCTTCATAACTCACAAAGTCAAAACCTCCGGCTCGGCCGGAGGTTTTGATTTTTTAATACCTTATCATGCTTCGGTCAATGTCTGAAATACGCCTTGCGCCGCACATATACATTGTGTCGACAAGCTCGGCGCGGAGCTTTTCTATATAGCTGACTATGCCCTCGGTCCTGCCGCCGTAGTAGCTTATCAGAAACGGGCGGCATATCATGACAGCGTCGGCACCGAGTGCGAGCGCACGGAAAATATCAACGCCGCTTCTTATACCGCCGTCGATGATTATCTTGACCCTGCCTCCGACGGCATCAACTATCTCCGGCAGCACCTCCGCCGTCGCGGGAGTGCCTGCAAGGACTCTGCCGCCATGGTTTGAAACGATTATCGCTGCTGCACCCGCGTCAACGGCCTTCAAAGCGCTCTGAGGTGTCATGATGCCCTTGATAATTACGGGCATTTTCGCGTACCGGCACACCTCACGAAGCTGCTCTATGCTCTTGCTGCCGGCATCAGGACTTATCTTCTTGAGGTGCGGCAGCCCGGCCGAGTCGACCACGAGTGAGACGGCAAACGGCATGGCAGAGTTAACGATGTCGAGATTTGCCATAACGGTTTCCATGCTCAGCGGATTTATTACGGGTATCGAAACGCCGCCGTGAGCCTTTGATATCTCGCAGCCGTGTGGAAATACCCTCGCGTCGAGACCGTCGCCGAAGCTTGATGCAATGCCGCACCTTTCGGCGGCCTCGGCGCAGCAAATGTTAAAATCGCGGATGTCGTCGGTCGGGTTATACTGCGCCTTGAGTGAGCCTACCGGTGCGGATATCAGCGGCATGGAAAGCTGCCTGCCCAAAAGCTCCGTGCCTGTGTCGACCGCAGAATCCTGCACGATCGTGTCCATATTCAGCTTAATGCCGCGCCATGCCCTCCAGTTGTCGTTGGCACCGTTTCCGGGGGCCTTCGAGCCCGGTCCGGGCATCAGATTGCCGCAGGCGAGTCCGTTGCATTCGGGACAGACCTTGCAGTTCGGACCGATGTTCTTTCTTGAGTTTATAAGGACCTCACTGTAATCCATATTTTTTACCTCGCATACATTAGTTCAGAAATTTTATCATTTTTCAGGAGGTGAGTCAATTGCTTTAACAGAATGGTAATTGCATTTTTCGCCGAACGATATTATAATCGGTATATCACCGAAATGGAGTCAATGATGAAGGATTTTGAATATTTTAAACCATATGAGGGCGATAAACCGTATATTTTCATAAGCTATGCCCACGCCGACGATGACGAGGTCCTGCCGATAATAGCGGATATGCACCGGCGCGGCTATAACATCTGGTACGATGAAGGAATAGAGGTAGGCAGCGAGTGGCAGGAGTGCATAGCCTCACACCTGGCCGATGCGCATCTTGTCGTTGCTTTTATCTCAAATGCATATATGCGCTCGGATAACTGCCGCAGGGAGATGCACTATGCGCAGTCGAAAAAGATAAAGACGATAAATATTTTCATTGAGGATACTGCGCTCACTCCCGGCATGGAGCTTCAGATAGGCAATATATTTGCCCTTATGAAGTATACATACCCAAGTGATGAGTATTTTTACGATAAGCTCTATGGAGCACCGCTTTTAAACAGCGAAAACTTCGCAGAGCGTGAGGAGAGAGCGGCTCCCAAGCTGCCGAAGGCGTCCAAAAAACCGAAAAAAGAAAAGAAAAAGACCGGAAAGGTCAAAAAAATAGCACGCTGGTCCATAGCGGTCGTTGTGTTCGGAGTGCTGGTCGCGGCGCTCATTGTCGGTTACTTTACCGGTTATCTCGAACGGCTTACAACAAAAACGACCGAAGTGGAGAAGCTGCCGGACGAAACAGTATGCAGCTTCAAAAACGATGTGTTCGAGCGGGCTGCGAGGGAATATACGGGAAAGTCGGAGGGCGATATAACGGTCGGAGAGCTCAAGGGCATGACAGAGCTTTATATCATCGGCAATGAGTACAGTCTGAGCCAGCCGGTCTCCGGAATAGGGGAGGTCACTCAGAGCGATAAAAGCGCCGATTACACCGATTGGCAGGGAAACACCCGCACCGTAACGCTCGGCAGCGTTACAGATCTGTCCGATCTTGCATATTTCCCGGGACTCAAGACGCTGTGGATGCAGTACCAGAGCCTCGGCGGACTTGATACCATGCCGGCCGTTTCACTGACAAGTCTCAATCTCGACGGCAGCCGCATTTCGAGCCTTGTCGGGATAGGAAATCTGCCGGAGCTCAGGCAGATAAGCGCAAACTGCAAATCGCTGAACTCGTTCGGAGACCTCAACAAGTGCCAGAAGCTGACGCACGCTTCGTTTAAGGGTGCGGCCTGCACCGACTTTTCGGTATTTAAGCCGCTTGTGAATATACAGAGCATTGCATTTTCAAACTGCTCGCTGTCGGATATATCCCAGGCTCTTGATATGAGCTCTCTGCGAACGGTGAGCCTTTATAACTGCGACCTTACGGGCAGCTTTTTCAAATCATTTGACAGGGAACGCGGGATAACCGAGCTTGAGCTGGTCGACTGCACACTGAGCACCACTGCCGGACTCGACGGCTTTACAGGGCTTACGCTGCTGCGCATAACCGGAACACGCGGAGCGTCTGACTGGTCGGCGCTGTCACAATTAACGGCGCTGAAAACCGTTTATATCGACGCAGGACTTGAGGACAGCATCGCTCAGGACGGCGGCTACGAAATTATAATAGAATAAAAATAGAATAAACGAAAAGATATCGGAACCATTATCGCGTTCCGATATCTTTTTTAGGTGCGCCCGTCGTCTGTATCGACATGAGCAGCATGAGAGTTCCGACTGCCGAAATGATAACGCCGACCAGAAGCGTAAATTCAGGTGTTGAGGTGTCCAGAAGCAGCCCGCCTATGTAGCTTGCAAAGATGCTGCCGAGCGTCAGCATGGCAGTGACCAATGCCTGCCCCTTAACGGCATTGCGCTTTGCAATGACCTCATCAACATACCGAACCGAAGCCGGGATAAACAGCGCAAATGAAAATGCCTGCAGGCTCTCCGCAGCGTACAGCGCGGCAATGCTCGGCGCAAGATATATCATGAGCTCCTTTACGGTGAACATTATGACTGAGAACCTCAGCAGAGCAGAGCATCGGAAATGTCTCGTGAGACGGGAAAAAAGCAGCATGACCGGTACCTCGACCATCGTCATGAATGCGAGCACATTGCCGAGATCGGCACTGTCACCTCCGATGCTTCGGATAAACTCGATCATAAAATTACCGATGAGCGCATGTGTAAAGAACATGACTGCGGTCCCCGCGAGAAATACCATGAACAGCTTGTTTTCTTTTGCAAATTCGATAAGCGAGCTTGCCTTTTCGGATGCCGCATCGTTCTCGGCGGGGAGGAGACCGGCGCGATGCGGTCTCTCCTTTACGGAGAATACCATGCTCATCACGCAGAGCATAGCAGAGCACGCTATGTACAGCAGCGGAATCGCGTTTTCGTTCATCTGATATACGAGCCGGCCGAGTACTATTGCGCATGCTGAGTATGCCAGCGAGCCGACTGCCCTTGCCCGGCTGAAACTGATGCTATAGCCCCAGCTTTCGGCGTAAAAGCACAGCGAGGTGCACAGCGGAGTCAGCAGGGTCGTTCCTGCCACCAGCAGAACGTATGCGCAGGTGAGCATCATGCACCTTTCCGGCATAGCCAGTACCGCCAGCATCAGCGCGGCAGACAAGGCGGCAGTCACTCGGATGCACCGTATCAGAGCCACCTTGCGGCTTTTGTCAACATATCCGGCAACCGCGGGCTGCAAAACAAACCCGACGATATTCCCAAGGGCAAAAACTATGCCTATCTCATAGTTTGAATAGCCCTTATATTGCAGAAAAATAACGGAAAAACAGAATATGACCGAGTTCATTGCCCAGTATGCCGTTTGAAGAAGCGTATAATCGGCATTCAGGCTCTTTTCTGCTTTTTTCATAGTCTCATCTCCTCCACGGCGGCAAGGGGTCAAATTATATCACAATATAAATCAAATAACAAGCCGACTGAAAATTTGCGCCGTTATATAATTAAAATGCATATCAGAGGCTGATATTGCTTGTCTTTTTGTGCAATTGCGGCTATAATGTAGACATCGCGAAAAAAACAACAAATCATTTTCACAAAGGAAGAGAAAACATGATCGAACAAATCCACGGCGTTATAAACGCCATCAGCGGGTTTCTTTACCAGCCGTACATAGTTCCGCTGCTGCTCGTTGCAGCGGGGCTGTATTTTACTGCACGCACCGGACTGCTCCAGGTAAGACTGTTCGGGGAGTCGATAAGAGTCGTCGGCGAAAAGCCGAAGGACGCCAAGTCGGTCTCCTCGTTTGGGGCACTGATGGTGTCAACGGCCTCCCGTGTCGGCACCGGCAATATAATCGGTGTTTCAACCGCAATATGCACCGGCGGCTTCGGCGCCATCTTCTGGATGTGGATAACCGCCATCCTCGGCGGCGCATCCGCTTTCGTTGAATCTACCCTTGCACAGATATACAAGAAGAAGGATGCCGACGGAACCTACTACGGAGGACCGTCCTACTATATGCAGGAGGCACTGAAGCAGCGCTGGCTCGGCGTTGTGTTTGCCGTCATACTCATCCTGACCTATGTCGTGGGCTACAATATGCTTGCTTCGTTCAACACTCAGGACACCTTCAAAACCTTCGACTTTTACGATGCATCAAGAACACCGCTCATTATCGGCGCAATACTTGCCGTGCTGTTTGCAGCGTGCGTTCTCGGCGGAGGCAAGCGCCTTACCGACATTACCGGCATTCTCGTTCCGATAATGGGTCTGCTTTATATAATCGTATCCCTCATAGTTGTTATTATGAACATTGATGCATTTCCGGTCGTTATAAAAAATATCTTTACCTCGGCTTTTGACTTTAAGGCTATATTCGGCGGCTTTGCTGGCTCCTGCATGATGTGGGGCATAAAGCGCGGACTTTACTCAAACGAAGCCGGTATGGGCTCGGCACCGAATGCTGCGGCCTCAGCCGATGTATCCCATCCCGTAAAGCAGGGACTCGTACAGATGCTCTCCGTTTTCATAGACACACTGCTTATCTGCACCGCCACTGCCTTCATGTGCATGTGCGCAAATCCGGAGGGTCTCAGCCCCGAGGCTGCCGGCGCAGCATATGTCCAGACCTCGATGCAGATGGCGCTCGGTGACTTCGGACCGGTGTTCGTTGCCGTTGCCATGAGCCTGTTTGCATTTACTACACTCATCGGGAATTACTATTACACCGAGGGCTGCCTTAAATTCATTCTCAAGCGCAGTCCGAGCAAGACCTTCATGCTTATATTCCGCCTCGCTGCCACGGCACTGGTCTTCATAGGCGCACTGCTGTCGGCGGGCATCGTGTGGGATACTGCGGATATGCTTCAGGCATTCATGGTAATAATAAATGTTCCCGTAATAATCATCATCGCTAAGCCTGCGCTTGCCGCCCTCAAGGATTATATGAGCCAGCGTAAGCAGGGTAAGGATCCGGTGTTTAAGGCCGCTTCCATCGGACTCGACGGCAAAACCGATTGCTGGGAAGACTGAGCATAAGTAATATGAAATTTTAAACGCGCTGCAAGGCATTGCAGCGCGTTTGCACACATAGGAGCTCGCGGCTGATGCCGTGAGCTTTTGATGTTATGTTAACTTAAATATTTCCGCTGAGTATGGCGGCAGTATTCCGCCAATGCATTTGCCGAGCAGGGGGACAGCGTTTGCAAAATGCAGGGGATATTCCTCGGCACTGCGGTTGATAACGCAGACGATACAGTCGTTTGCACACTCTCTGCGTATAATGAGCACATCGGGAGATGCAGCCGAAAATACGGCGTCACCCGCCATGAGCGCTTCGCTCGAATTTCGTATTTCACCAAGCTTGGCGTAATAATTATGTAAACCGGAATACGATGGCTCAAACGGGGCTCTGTCAAACGGATCGCCCGCACCGTCAAGGCACTGCTCGTCGCCGTAGTAAAGGCACGGAACGCCCGGGACGCAGTATTGTATGGCGGCGCACAGCTTTTGGAGTACCACTGCGTGCTCTGCCCGCTCGTCACTGAGCCGAAGTGCAGCCTGCTGAGCGCGGCTGAGATCCTTAACATTATCGGAGTCTGCGCCGAGTGCGGTGTGCAGCCGCTCGACATCGTGCGAGGACAGAAGATTCATCAGTGCATAGTACAGTGGGGCGGGATAGTTATACTGCTGCTGCCTGAGTGCATCGCGCAGCTCATATGCACTTGCCTTTCCGCGTGCAAATGCTATCACTGCGGCTCGGAACGGGTAATTCATGACCGAATCAAGCGAAAAGCCAAGGGCGTAGTCACGCCGCTTGCCGTAGCTTATCTTGGTAACGGCATCCTCCCATACCTCGCCGATGATAACGCCGTCCGGCTTTTCGGATTTGACAGCAGCGCGTATGAGTGCGAGTACATCGTCTGGCAGCTCATCGGCAACATCGAGCCGCCAGCCGCGCGCACCGCGCCTTAGCCAAAGCCTGACGATGCTGTCCTGCCCGCTGACGATGTAGTCCTGCCAGCTTTTGTCCTCCTCATTTACCTCCGGCAGATCTCTGAAATTCCACCAGCAGCGGTAATCGTCGGGGTACGAGCGGAAATCGAACCACTTGTAAAACGCGGAGCCCTTATCCTGATATGCGCCGGTGCCGCCGTAGCTGCCGTAGCGGTCAAAATATATGCTGTCCGCTCCCGTGTGCGAGAAAACACCGTCGTTGATAACGGATATGCCGAGCTTTTCGGCATCGGCACACAGGTTTACATAATCCTGAACGGTCCCGAGTATCGGGTCGACATTTTCATAGTTTGAGGTATCGTAGCGGTGATTTGACCGCGCCTCAACAATTGGATTCAAGTACAAAACCGTTACGCCGAGCGTTTTAAGATACGGCAGCCTTGCGGCAATGCCGCTGAGCGTGCCGCCATAGAAGTCGTCCGGAGCGTAATCGCGTTCGCCGTCTCTCGGCTGCCACTTTACCGGCTCACCGATGCTGCCATGAAGCTGCGGCGTCTGACCGAGTGCGCGGTGGTATTCTATACCGCGTGCGGCCGTATCACCGTCGGAGAAGCCGAAGCGGTCGGGGAATACCTGATACATTATGCCGCGGCGAAACCATTCCGGAGTTTTAAATCCGCGCTTAAAAGCAGTCAGACGGAAGCCGTCGCCGGACTCAGGACGGAGGCAGGCCTCGCCGCCGTTGAGCTTAAATGCGTAAAACAGCGCGGCGGGCTTTGCGGGGGTAAATTCGCCTCTGAAGCGGCCGCTGTCCTGCCGCATGGGAAGCTCGATGCGGAAATCATCTCCCCAGACGACAAGCTCGGCAGAGCTCACGCCGCCGAACGCGGCTATGGAGAGTTCAACAAGGGAGCCCTCCTCTACGGCGCCGGTCCTGCTGCGGTATTTCTCACTGTAAGCGTCGTGAAATGCGAGAGGACTTAGCCTGAGCGCATCGGTCAGGACCTTTTCGAGAAACGCGGTGCGCGGCTGCATGTCAAACAGCCAGTCGCGGTCGGGCTGCGAAATAAGCGCATCGCCAAAGCAGCGAATGACCGTTTTAACGGCATCGTCCATGCCGAGCCCCGCATCGTCCATCAGCAGCCTGAAAAGCTCCGACGGTATGAGCGATGCCGTGTCGCAATTTATGAATTCGTATATTTTTTCCGGCGGATAGCCATAGTGCGAGCACCGCTCAAGGGCATCGTAAAATACGGCCGATGATGTGAGATACGAGCCCATTAGCTCGTTTACACTGTCGACCGGCACCCAGCTGCCTCCGCACCCTTCAACATCGTAGTCACGCGGACGACGGTACTCGATGTACAGCCTGCCGTTTTGCCAGTGCTCGTCGTAGCCGCCGTAGGTATAGACCTTTCTTATCAGAGCATCCATAGATAAAGCTTTGCATATTCCTCGGAGGAGCGGTCGAAGCCGAAGTCCGCCTCCATTGCCTGCCGCACGAGAGAGCTCATGACCTCGGGTCTGTGCCAGCAATCGAGCGCAAGCATGATAGCGTCCTTCATTTCGTGGGCGTTAAAGTCAGCAAATGAGAAGCCGGTGCCCTCGCCGGTAAAGCGATTGTAGGGCTTTACCGAGTCCTTGAGCCCGCCGGTCTCACGCACGATTGGCAGAGTACCGTAGCGCATGGCGATCATCTGCGACAGACCGCAGGGCTCAAAGCGCGACGGCATCAGCAGAAAATCGGCACCGGCATATACCTTGTGAGATAACTCCTCGTTATACCCGATGAACGCGCACAGCCTGCCCTTATAGCGCTGCTCGGCCTTGCGCATAAACTGCTCATATTCCTTGTCTCCGCTGCCGAGCATGAAAAACTGCATATCGTTATACTGCATGAGCTCATCGAGCATACATTCAACAAGGTCAAAGCCCTTTTGCTCTGTCATGCGCGTTACCATGGCGAATAATGGGACCTCCGGTCTCTGCTCGAGCCCGTACTGCTCCTGAAGCGAAAGTTTACATAATCTTTTATTCCCGAGCCTGCCCTTATGGTATCTCGCGGGCAGAGCGGGGTCGGTGAGGGGATTAAAGGCCTTGGTGTCGATGCCGTTTATGATACCCGAAAGCTCGTTTGAACGCGCGCTGAGAATGCCCTCAAGCCCCTCACCGAAGTATGCGGTTTTTATCTCGTTGGCATAGGTGGGGCTGACGGTGTTTATCCTGTCTGCGAATACGCAGCCGGCCTTGAGAAAATCGGCGCAGCCGTTTAATTCAAGAAATTCCGGAGTGTAGTATTTATCCTCGACTCCGAGCAGGTCCTGAACATAGTCAAATCCGAATTTTCCTTGATATGCAATGTTATGTATCGTCAGCAGCCAGCGAAGTCCCTCCTGCATCGCGCCCCTGTACTGCGTTTTTGCGAGCATGGGCAGCATGGCTGTGTGCCAGTCGTTGCAGTGAACGATGTCGGGGGTAAAGCCGAGGTTCGGTATGGCATCGAGCACGGCGCGCGTAAAGAAGGCGTACTGCTCGCCCTCGGCCATGCCGCCGCGATAGATCTTATCGCCGAAGTAAAACTCGCTGTCAACGAGGTAAATGCATATTCCGTCAAGCTCAAGCCGCTCGATCCCGCAGTACTGCGTGCGCCAGCCGAGGTTTACATAAAAATCAAACATATGCTCGGTCTTATCGGCGTATCTGTCCTTTATGCAGCGGTGATACGGCGTTATCACCCTTGCGTCAAAGCCCAGCTTTTTAAGTGACTTCGGCAGCGTTCCGACAACATCGGCAAGCCCGCCGGTCTTTGACAGAGGCGCACATTCAGCCGCGGCGAGCAGAATGCCGGGCAGCTCGCTGCGTCCCTTTTCGTTAAGGATGCTCTTAAATTGCTTCTTCATTTTTTATCAGCCGTCCTTTCCGGAATGTATTCAAAATATACTGCCGACAGCGGCGGCAGATCTATCACTGCGCTGTAGGGGAGATCGTCAAAGCCGGTATCGCGGCTGCGTATAGGCTCAGAGTTATGTAAACCTGAGCCGCCGAAGCGCCCGTCGTCGCTCGATAGTATTTCACGCAGAGTGCCCGGCTGCGGAAGCCCTACGGTAAAGCCGCGATTCTCGTTGGGTATAAAATTGCAGGCGCATACGAGAAAGCTTTCGGCGCCGCATCCGGCGGAACGGAGAAACGCGATCGAGCTGAGCGATCTCTCGTTGACATTGAGCCATTTGAACCCGTCCCACGAGTTATCCACCTGATAGAGCGCGGGGCAGCTCTTATACATATGATTGAGTGCGGCACAGTATTCCCGCAGCTTCTCATGCATGGGGTAGTCCAGCAGCAGCCAGTCAAGCTCCTGCTCAAAATTCCACTCTATAAATTGACCGAACTCGGAGCCCATGAAGCACAGCTTTTTGCCCGGATGAGCAAACTGATAGCCGTACAGAGCGCGCAGCGTTGCAAACTTCTGCTCATAGCTTCCGAACATCTTATCAAGCATCGACTTCTTACCGTGCACGACCTCGTCGTGAGAATATGCGAGGACAAAATTTTCGGAAAAAGCGTACATCATCGAGAATGTGAGCTTATCGTGCAAGCCCTTGCGGAAGAGGGGATCAGCCGAAAAATAATCGAGGGTGTCGTGCATATAGCCCATGTCCCACTTGAAGCTGAAGCCCAGACCGCCGACCGAGGGCGGCATAGTGACCATCGGATATGCAGTCGATTCCTCGGCTATGGTGACGGCTCCGCTGTAGCCGGACAGGACGGCGCGGTTTAACTTCTGCAAAAACTGCACTGCGCCGAGGTTTATGCTGCCGCCCTCACGGTTCGGGGTGTATTCTCCGTTTTTCCTGCCGTAGTTGAGGTACAGCATAGACGAAACGGCATCAACCCGTATGCCGTCTATGTGGTAGCGCTCAAAGAAAAAGCAGGCGGAGGATATGAGAAACGATTGCACCTCGGGCATGTCATAGTCGAAAATGAGCGTCCCCCATTCCGGATGCGATGCCATGCGCTCCTCCTTGCACTCGAAAAGCCGAGTGCCGTCGAAGCAGGCAAGCCCATGCTCATCACGGGGGAAATGCGCAGGGACCCAGTCCATGATAACGCCGATGCCCGCGGCATGGAGAATATCGACAAACTCGGCAAATTCGTCGGGCGTGCCGTACCGGCTCGTCGGCGCATAGTATCCGGTGACCTGATAGCCCCATGAGCCCGGGTAGGGGTACTCAGTGAGCGGCATAAGCTCGATGTGTGTGTAGCCCATGTCCGAGCAGTATTTTGCTATCTCCGGTGCTATGCGGGCGTAGTTCACGCCGCCCTCGGGCGTTTTCCACGAGCCGAGGTGCATCTCATATATCGACATGGGGCTTTCAAAGCAGTTTCGCTGCGCGCGCTGCCGCATATACCTCTCGTCGCGCCACTCATGTGATCCTGTCCACACGCGCGACGCCGTGTTCAGTCCGGTCTGCGACCACTGCGCAAAGGGGTCTGATTTCCACACGGCCCTGCCGCCGCGCTGGGTAACGCAGTATTTGTACAGATCACCGTTTTTAAGCCCGTCCGTAAAGCAGTGCCATATGCCGCCGCGCATTTCCATCGGTGTTTTTTTCGGATCCCAGCCGTTAAAATCACCGACGAGCGATACGGCCTCGGCATTCGGCGCCCAGACGGAAAAGCGGTGCATCCGAAGCTCGTCCTCATAATGGCAGCCGAGCAGCAGCCACGCCTTTTCGGCATTGCCGGTGTTAAACAGAAAAACATCGTCCCGCGGTATGTATTTATCTATCAGCTCGGAATATTTCATAGCATTTCTCCGCACATAGTGTTTTACCTCATTATAAAACATGCCCGCGCAAATGCCAATAAGTTTTTTGCTTGCATCGAATGCAGAAACATAATAAAATAGGGGCAGAAAATGTCGGAGGTGCGATATGTTTGCGTTTAATCACTTCAACTTTAATGTACTCGATCTGGAAAGAAGCATAAAATTTTACGATGAGGCACTTGGGCTCAAGCCCGTGCGCGAGAAAAATGCGGCTGACGGCAGCTATAAGCTCGTGTTCCTCGGCGACGGTGTTACGGGCTTCACGCTTGAGCTCACATGGCTGCGCGACCGTGATACGGCGTATGACCTCGGCGAGCAGGAGTTTCACCTCGCATTTGCGGCGGAGGATATTGAAAAGGCTCACGAAAAGCACGAGAAGATGGGCTGTATCTGCTATGAAAATACCGGTATGGGCATTTATTTCCTCGAAGATCCCGACGGCTACTGGATCGAGATAATACCGCCGAGAAAATGAAACATTAATAATATGACATCCATATTATTAAA
>CAVHZB010000050.1:0-13942 GCA_963640555.1 Phascolarctobacterium succinatutens | reverse complement strand
AGCAATCATGACCACCTGTTTTACGGGTGGTCATGACTCAAGCATTTTTCGCAGTGCTTCTATTGCCCTGCGCTCAAGGCGCGATATCTGTACCTGCGAAACGCAGAGCACCTTTGCCGTTTTTTCCTGCGTCATACCGTGAAAATACCGCAGGTACAGAGTTTTCCGTTCCTTTTCCGGCAGCTCGGCAAGTGCGCAGCGCAGCGCAACATATTCGATCATGCGCTCCTCCTGCGCACTGTCGGTCAGAATATGTTCAAGAGTGAAGCCGTCCTCTCCGGTCTCTCGCTGAAGGCTCTCGGTATGACCGGCGGCAGTTTCGGCAAAGGCGATCTCCTCTGCCGTCAAGCCCGTCTCCGAGGCGAGCTCGGATATATGCACCTCCCTGCCGAGCCGCTGCTCAAGCCCGCTGCGTGCCGTCTTTATGCGCTGCGCCTGCTCTTTTATACTGCGGCTGACCTTCACGGCACCGTCATCGCGCAGAAAGCGGCGTATCTCGCCGGATATCTTCGGCACGGCGTATGTTGAAAACTGAGTGCCGAAGCTCATGTCAAAGCCCTCTATCGCCTTCAAAAATCCGAGGCAGCCGAGCTGATACAGGTCGTCCGGTTCTGTCCCCCTGCCGAAGAAACGGCGTGCGATGCTCCAGATAAGCCCCGAATTTTCCTCTACGAGCCGCTGTGCCGCCTCCCTGTCGCCGGACTTTGCAAGGAGCAGGTCGTTTAGCATACAGTCTGTCATCTAATGCTTCTGCGCTGGCGGATCGTGCGGAGCATGGTTACCGTCGTGCCCTTGCCGGCAGTGCTTTTGACGGTAAGCTTGTCCATAAAGCTCTCCATGATGGTAAAGCCCATACCGCTGCGCTCCTCGCCTCCGGTGGTGTACATCGGCAGCATCGCCTGCTGAAGATCCGCTATGCCGCGCCCCTTGTCGCGTATGGTTATCTCCAGCTTTTCCCCGTCTATTATTCTCAGACGCATGGTTATTCTTCCGATGCTGTCCGGATAGGCGTGTACTATGCAATTCGTGACGGCCTCGCTTACCGAGGTCTTTATATCTCCGAGTTCATCAAGAGTCGGGTCGAGCTGCGCGGCAAATCCTGCCGCCGCTGCCCTTGCGAAGCTCTCGTTTGCGCTGCAGCTCGGAAACTCGAGCTTTATGTAGTTTGAAACCTTCATGTTGTTACCTCCCTTTTTGCCGCTATGGGTATCATCCGGTCTATACCGGAGGCGTCGAGCACCTTCAGCGGCTGCGGCTGCGGATTTTCGATGTACATTCTGCCGCCGGAATCACGCATTTTCTTATAGGTACGCACTATGACGGCTATGCCGGATGAGTCCATAAAGGCAAGCTTTGTCATGTCAAGGATAAGATCGCGCGGAAGCTTGCTGTCAATGGCGTCGGATATGGCATCGACCGTTGTTTTTGCGGCGTGGTGATCGAGCTCACCGGCAAGCTTCACGGTAAGCCTTCCGTCGGAATACTCCGACCAAATATTCATTTTTCTTCACTCCAATGCAATATAAATAAAAACTGATCCCATGCTAAGTGCACAGGACCAGTTTAAATGCTGATATATGCGGATTTTGTAAAAGCCGGTCGGACTTATCCGAGATTTTTCAGACTCTCCTCAAGGTTCTCGATAAGTGCCTCAAGCTTTGCCTTTTTCTCTCGCTCCGTATTGACGACCTTTTCCGGTGCGCGGGAGACGAAATTCTCGTTTGCAAGCTTTGCTATCTGCCCGTCGAGCTGCTTTTTGGCGTTGGCAAGCTCTTTTTCCATGCGTGCACGCTCCTTTTCGAGGTCGACAAGCTCCGCCATGGGCATATACATTCTCGCGTTATCCGTTATGACCGAAACCATACCGTCGGCAGTCTCCGGAAGCTCTGCGCGGACCTCGACAGCCGAGGCATACGCCAGCTTGCAGATAAACTTTTCACCGTCGGCAAAGGCCTTCACCTTGTCGGTAACTATTATAAGGTGGCTCTTTCTGGCCGGGGGCACATTCATCTCGGCTCTGCGGGCGCGGACTGCCTTTATCGCATCCATGACCATTCCGAAGTTTGCCTCGTCCTCGGGGAAATCGAGCTCTGCGCTGTACTCGGGATAGGGCTGAACCATGAGCGCATTGCCCTCGTGCGGGAGCGCCTGCCATATTTCCTCGGTTATAAACGGCATAAACGGGTGAAGGAGCTTGAGTATCTCAACGAGAACATACAGCAGAACACGCTGGGCGCTCTCCCTCCCGGCTTCGTCATCCCCGTTGAGGCGGGGCTTTGTGAGCTCGATATACCAATCGCAGTAATCATCCCAGATAAAATCGTAGATCTTGCCGGCCGCGACACCGAGCTCAAAGCTGTCCATGTTGTCGCAGACCTCCCTGATAACGCGGTTGAGCTTTGAAAGGATCCACTTATCCTCGGTCTCGAGCTTATCGGGAAGACGGTTATCCTCAACGGTGAGGTTCATCATGACAAAGCGTGAGGCGTTCCATATCTTATTGCAGAAATTGCGCATCGCCTCGCACTTTTCGACATAAAAGCGCATATCGTTGCCGGGGCTGTTGCCGGTTATAAGATTAAATCTCAGTGCGTCGGCGCCGTACTTTTCCGCCATCTCCAGCGGGTCGATACCGTTGCCGAGGCTCTTGGACATTTTTCTGCCCTGACTGTCGCGCACAAGTCCGTGTATGAAAACGGTGTGGAACGGCTCCTTTTTCATCTGCTCCATGCCGGAGAATATCATTCTCGCCACCCAGAAGAAGATAATGTCATAGCCGGTGACCATAACCGAGGTCGGGTACCAGTAGTCAAGCTCCGGAGTTTTGTCGGGCCAGCCCATCGTTGAAAAGGGCCACAGTGCCGATGAAAACCATGTATCGAGAACATCCTCCTCCTGACGGATGCTCTTGCTGCCGCAATGTGCACACTCGCACGGATCGGTGCGCGAAACTGTCATTTTGCCGCAGTCGCCGCAATACCACGCCGGAATACGGTGACCCCACCAGAGCTGGCGGGAAATGCACCAGTCGTGCACATTCTCCATCCAGTTCATATAGGTCTTGGTAAATCTCTCGGGGACGAATTTTATTCTGCCGTCCCTTACGACCTCAATGGCCGCCTCCGCAAGCGGCTTCATCTTCACGAACCACTGAGGGCTCGTGAGCGGCTCGACCACTGTGCCGCAGCGGTAGCAGCAGCCGACATTGTGGTTATACGGCTCGACCTTTACGAGATAGCCCTGCTCCTCAAGGTCGGCTACTATAGCCCTGCGCGCTTCATAGCGATCCATGCCGTTATATTTGCCGCCGTTTATTATCTTTGCATCCTCGTCGATACAGAGTATCTGCTCAAGCCCGTGCCTGAGTCCGACCTCATAGTCATTAGGATCATGACACGGGGTCATTTTAACTGCACCGGTTCCGAAGCCGAGCTCAACATACTCATCGGCAACGATGGGCAGCTTTCTGCCTACCAGCGGCAGAATGGCATTTTTGCCGACAAGGTGCTTATAGCGTTCATCATCCGGATGCACGGCAACGCCGGAGTCGCCGAGCATGGTCTCCGGACGGGTGGTGGCAATGATAAACTCCTCGTCGGAGTCCTCGATGGGGTATCTTATATGCCAGAACGAGCCGGGCATGTCCTTATACTCGACCTCTGCATCCGAAAGGGCGGTGCGGCAATTCGGGCACCAGTTTATTATCCTGCTGCCTTTATAGATAAGTCCTTTTTCATAAAGCTCGCAGAAGGTCTCGCGAACGCTCTTTGCGCGCTGCTCGTCCATGGTAAATGCGCTTCTGTCCCAGTCGCAGGATGCGCCGAGCACCTTCTGCTGCTCGACGATGCGGTCGCCGTATTTATTCTTCCAGTCCCAAACGCGTTCGAGGAATTTCTCGCGTCCGAGGTCATATCTCGTAAGACCTTCCTTTTTGCGAAGGTCCTCCTCGACCTTTATCTGTGTTGCGATGCCCGCATGGTCGGTGCCGGGCAGCCACAGTGCGGCATAGCCCTGCATACGCTTGTATCTTGTGAGAATATCCTGAAGCGTCGAGTCGAGCGCATGACCCATGTGGAGCTGTCCGGTAACGTTCGGAGGCGGCATAACTATGGAAAACGGTTTTTTGTCCGGATCTATAACGCCCCTGAAGCAGCCCTGTGACTGCCACATATCGTATATTCTTTTTTCCACCGTACCGGGGTCATACACCTTCGGCAATTCTTTCATTTTTACTCCTCCTGTCGCTTATTGCAATAAAAAAACTGCGTCCCGATATTGCTCAGGACGCAGATATTACGCGGTACCACCTGAGTTCCATGCACTGCTGCATGACACTCCTTGCTCTGTAACGGGAGCGCCCGTCCGCACCTACTAAAATTCAGTGCGGCTGCTCCGGACCGACCTTCGGCGGCGTGCTTTGGAAACTCTCACCTGCCGTTTCCTCTCTTAAAAGCCCGCTTGACCTACTCCTGTCCTTCAACGCCTTTTGCTTTGCTTATTATATGCACATTCCTTAAATAAAGTCAAGTGCGGATCATTCGCCGCGCTCGGATCCCCAGAAAAACAGTGCAACGGTTCCGGGACCGGTGTGGCTGCCGATGGTAGTTCCGACATAGTTTATCTCGACCTTGCCGTTAAGCTTGGGGAAGCGCTCCTCGACGAGAGCCGCGACCTCCTTTGCGTCTTCAACGCAGCCGGACTGGGAGATATAGCATTTGCCGGAGTAATCAAGTCCGCCGTCTGCGCACTGCTCCATGCGGTCGACGATGGTCTTTATGACCTTTTTCTTGGTGCGGATCTTCTCTCGCGGGATAAGTCTGCCGAGATTATCCATGTTAAGCAGCGGGCAGATGCTCAGAACGGTGCCGACGAAGCCGGCTGCCTTGGAGATCCTGCCGCCCTTGACATAGAAGCTGAGGTCGGTGGAGAAAAACCAGTGGTGCAGATGGAGCTTGCTCGCCTCGAGCCAGTCGCGGGCTTCGTCAACGCTCAGGCCCTCGTCGCGCTTATCTGCCAGTGCATCCATAAGAAGTCCGTAGCCGGAGGACGCGCCGAGAGAATCCACTATGTATATCTTGCGCTCGGGGTACTCCCCGGCAAGTATCTCGGCGGCGCTGCGGGCGGAGTTGATGGTGCCGGAAATGCCGCTTGAAAGTGTGACATGGAGAATATCCTTGCCCTGCTTGAGGTAAGGCGTGAAAAAATCAATGTATTCGGCGACATTGACCTGACTGGTCATGGTATCGGCACCCTCGGCCATTTTCTGATAGAAGTCCTCAAACGGTATGCTCTGACCGAGGTCATCCATGTAACTCTCACCGTTGAGAGAATAGTGGAAGCAAACATATTTGATATCACGGGCCTCAAAGTGCTCCTTTGTGAGGTCTGCGGTCGAGCAGCAGCTGATTATATATTCAGACATAGTTTCCTCCTGAAAAAAATTTGATCGCATCCGCGTCAAAATAGCTAACTAATTATATACGGGTGCGATCAAAAATGCAATAAATTTTTCAGCTAAGCTCAGCCGAACATGAGCATGAGCTCCTCACAGCTCGTAACGCCGACCTCCTTGCCTATCTGCTTGCCGTCCTTGAATGCGATAAGAGTGGGTATGCTCATAACGCCGAAGCGCTGAGCAACGGTGGGGTTTTCGTCAACATCAAGCTTACAGACCTTTACCCTGCCCTCCATCTGTTTATCAAATTCCTCGAGTATGGGAGCCTGCATGCGGCATGGTCCGCACCATGTTGCCCAGAAATCGACCAGAACGAGTCCTGAGGATGTAACGGAATCGAAATTTTCCTTTGTAAGATGCGTAACTGACATTTTTTATATCTCCTTTTTGTATGTCCGGCGGAGGAAGCTCCCCCGTCAGCTTATATATTCGCAGGCTGCGAGAGCGGCGGCGTTTCCGTCGCCCACAGCCTTCGCAATCTGATACGGTGCTCCGGTGCAGTCGCCTGCGGCAAAGATCCCCTTGATGTTAGTTTTGCCGCCGGTACCCGTTTTTATGACTCCGCGCTCGCTGTCGATGCCCGAAACGAGGCTGTCGGGCGCAAGAGTGTCCTTGAGTATGAATATACAGTCTGTCTTATACTCTCTGCCGTCGGCTATGAGAGTGTCGGCCTTCATGCTCCCCGTTATCTCAAACCTTTCCTTTCCCGAAAAGGCTATGACATTGCAGCCTATGTCTTTTAAAAAGCACTTATCGTGCTCCGCCTCGGCGCCGTCACCTATGACGGCGACCGTTTTGCCGCGGTACAGCATACCGTCGCAGGTGGCGCAGTAGCTCACTCCCCTGCCGACAAACCGAGTTTCGCCGCTGCATATTGGCTTGCGGCTTATGCCGGCAGCGATTATGACGGCCAAAGCCTCGTAAAAGTCGTTTCCGACCGCAACGCCTATGGTCTTTCCGATCGGCATAACGCTAAGCGCCCTGCCGGATATTATCTCCGCGCCGCTTTGTTCAAGCTGAGAACGCATTGCCAGCAGGATATCCTTCCCGCTGCCGGATATGCCGGGGTAATTGGTAACGCTCTCGGCAAGATACAGCTTACTGCTCTCGGGGGGATTTGCGATAACGCCGACGCGTCTGCCGCGATTACGCGCCGTCAGTGCAGCGGATATACCCGCCGGTCCCGCACCGATTATAAGAATGTCAAACTTATTGTCCATTTTGATCACCCAAGCTTATTTTAGCACGATCTGTGCAATATCTCAACCGTATATGCAACAGTATAATGCATTTTTAACTTTATTATTGTAATTGCGCCAAATATCGTTTATAATTTTACTAACCGTTCATATAGGAGTAAAAACATGGAAGATGTAAACAAGAATTTTATCGAAAATTTTATTGACGAGGACATCGCTGAGGGCGGACGCTTTGCCGGAATGCAGGTCCAGACAAGATTTCCGCCCGAGCCGAACGGCTATCTGCATATAGGTCACTGCAAGGCGCTCATAATTGATTTCGGTACCGCCGAAAAATACGGCGGCATATGCAATCTGCGCATGGACGACACCAATCCGGCCAAGGAGGACACCGAGTATGTCGACGCCATCCAGGAGGATATTCACTGGCTGGGCTTTGACTGGGGAGATCGTTTCTTCTACGGCTCGGATTATTTTGAAAAGACCTACGAATTTGCCATAGAGCTCATCAAAAAGGGACTTGCCTATGTCTGCGAGCTGACTCCCGAGCAATTTAAGGAGTACCGCGGCGACACCTCCAAGCCCGCCGTAAGTCCTTACCGCGACAGACCCGTCGAGGAAAACCTCAATCTGTTCGAGCGAATGAAAAACGGCGAGTTTCCGGAGGGCAAATATACTCTGCGCGCCAAGATTGACCTTGCCTCCGGCAACTTCAACATGCGCGACCCCGTGCTTTACCGCATTCGCTATATCGAGCACCACCGTCAGGGCACCAAGTGGTGCATATTCCCCATGTATGACTTTGCCCATCCCATTCAGGACGCTCTTGAGGGCATAACTCATTCGCTGTGCTCTCTGGAATATGAGGATCACCGTCCGCTTTACGACTGGGTGATAAACAATGTCTCCGTTCCCTCAAAGCCCAGGCAGATAGAGTTTGCCCGACTCGGCATAAACTACACCGTGCTCAGCAAGCGCAAGCTCAGAAGGCTTGTTGAGGAGGGCAGGGTTTCCGGCTGGGACGATCCGCGCATGCCGACGCTGTGCGGTCTGCGCCGCCGCGGCTACACTCCCGCATCCATCCGCAATTTCTGCGAGAGGATAGGAGTTGCAAAGGTCCCGAGCACCGTAGAGTTTCCGTTCCTTGAGCACTGTCTGCGCGAGGATCTCAACGAGCACGCTCAGCGTGCAATGGCTGTGCTGCGTCCGATAAAGCTCACCATAACCAACTATCCCGAGGGTCAGAGCGAGGAGCTGGATGTTGAAAACAATCCCAACGATCCCGGTGCCGGTACACGAAAGGTCACATTCTCGCGTGATCTGTGGATAGAGGCAGAGGATTTCCTCGAAACGCCCGTGCCAAAGTACAAAAGGCTCTACCCCGCCGGTCCCGAGTGCCGCCTGAAGGGTGCGTATCTTATCACCTGCACCGGCTGCGTCAAGGACGAAAACGGCAATGTCATTGAGGTGCTTGCCACCTATGATCCTGACAGCCGCGGCGGCGATCCTGCCGACGGGCGCAAGGTCAAGGGTGCCACGATACACTGGGTCGATGCAAATAATTGCGCCGATGCCGAGGTGAGGCTCTACAGCAATCTTTTCTCCGACGCGGATCCCGACGCAGCCGACAAGGACTATCTCAGCTGCTTAAATCCCGACTCCCTTGAGATACTCAGCGGCTGCAAGCTTGAGAAGCTGCTCGCGAGCGCAGTCGCTCCGGCTCAGTTCCAGTTCCTGCGCATGGGCTATTTCTGCGTAGACTGCAAGGACTCGTCACCGGAGCATCTCGTATTTAACCGCGCGGTCGCGCTTAAAGACAGCTTCAAGAAGTGAAGTAATGGTGTGTTATTCAAGGAGGGTTATATGAGCTACAAGGCAGCAGTTATTACAGTCAGCGACAGATGCAGCAAGGGTGAGAGAACGGACAAAAGCGGTCCGGCGGTTACTCAGATGCTCAATGATGCCGGATTTGATGTCGTTTACAGAGGGTTAGTTCCCGACGAACGGCACGAGATCTCTGCCGAATTTATTAAATGTGCCTATGAGCTCGGCGCGGATCTCATCATATCCACCGGCGGCACGGGCTTCGGCAAACGCGATATTACGCCCGAGGCGACCCGCGATGTAATATCACGGGAGATACCCGCAATACCTCAGGCGATGCTGCACTACAGCCTTGGGATCACTCCGCGTGCGATGCTCTCCCGCGGAGTTGCCGGCATACGCGGCAAAAGTCTCATCATAAACCTCCCCGGCAACGAGTCCGGTGCCCGGCAGAATCTTGAGTCGATAATCGGGGTTCTGGAGCATGCATTGCAGATGATCGCCGCAGGCGGTGATTGATAGTATAGTAAAATCACGCAGTCAGCCGACTGCGTGATTTTTCTTTATCTTTATGTTTAAGAGCACTATCGCCGATAGAACAAGCACTATTCCGGCTGCACTCATAACAGTGAGCGCCTCATCATATATGACTACACCGACTATAGTCGCAACGACCGGCTCGACGGACGCCATGATCGACGCCTTGCCGTTTTCAAGCCCCTCAAGTCCGTGGGTGTACAGCAGATACGGCAAAAAGCAGGTCACAAGCCCGGTGGCAAGCGCAAACGCAAAGCTTCCGCCGCTTGATGTTATAGCCGTAAGGTATTCCGTTCCGCCGAACGCCGTAGCGCCTATGGCTGCCAGCAGACAGGAATAGAAGTTTATGGTCAGGCTCGAATAGCCGCGGTTGAGCGCAAAGCGGCTGAAAATACTGTAGAGTGCATAGCAGACTCCGGCGGCAAGCCCGAGTCCTATGCCGACGGGCGTTATGCGGGTCTCTCCGCTGCCTATACCGGACACGAGGCAGCAGCCCAGAAATGCCATTGCCATCGCGGATAGCTTCTGTCCGGTGAGCCCTTCCCTGAACAGCAGCGCCGAAAACATTATCACGAAGCACGGCGCCGTGTAAAGCAGTATCGCCGCAGCCGACAGGCTCATGTGATCCATTGCTTTAAAATAGCATACACCGAACACCAGCAGCGATACTATGCCGCTTCCGAAGAATATCCAAAAGTCGTGCAGCTTTATTTTAAATGCCGACGGCTCTTTTATCGCAATAACAATTCCGAACAGCACCGCCGCAAAGATGCATCTCACCGCTATGCAGCCGATGGCGGAGATGCCCATAGAGTCAAGCGTTCTGCGGAAAAATCCCATGAAGCCCCAAAGCGTTCCCGCCGCAATGACGGAGACGATATACCTGTTTTTCATCCGGCAAGTCCCCCTATCCATGCAGCCAGCGGAACATAGGCGATCGGAAGCACTATCGCGGGCAAAAGGTTGGGAACATTGACCTTTTTATCCGTTATACCCATCATGTTAAAGCCCATTCCGATGAAGATAGCTCCTCCTACCGCCGACATCTGAGTTACGACCTCGGTGCTCAGCACCGGAGCGAGCACTCCCGCAAGCAGAATAAGAAGCCCCTCCCAGATGAACACCGGCACGAGAGACAGTGCAACTCCTATGCCCATTGCAGCCGACATAGCAGCTGCCGCAACGGTGTCGATAACGGTTTTGGTAAACAACACGCTGTGATCACCGCGCAGTCCGGCGTCGAGCGAGCCCATGATCGCCATTGCCCCGACTGTAAACATGACGGAAGCGCTTATAACTCCCTCGGCAAATTTGCCCTCTGCAAACTTTTTTCCGGCAAACAGGCGAGTTATCTTATCGCCTATTCCGTCGATAAACTCATCTATGTGCAGCATCTGCCCAACAAGCGCACCTATGGCAAGACTCAAAACAAGACACATCGTGTCGCTTGAGCCTACTATCCCCTGAATGCCGACGGATACAACAACAAGTCCCATAGCAGTCATCAGGCAGTTAACAAGCTTCTCATTTATTTTTGTCCTGAGTATGGTTCCTGCGGCCCCGCCGAGTGCGATACCCAGAGCATTGACTATTGCAGCTATCATGACTAACCCTCTTTTTATAAACGCAATGGCACTATTTTAATTATTTGCACTCCGATAGTCAACACCCACATTTAATTAGATTGACAAAAATTTATGTGCTGTGCTATTATATCTGAAGTTATGCGGGTATGATGGAATTGGCAGACATGCGAGATTTAGGTTCTCGTGCTTATGGCGTGCAGGTTCGACCCCTGTTACCCGCACCAGGAGCAGTCGTGTATTCCGTGAAAAAAGCAGCCTTTTGGCTGCTTTTTTCGGTTTCCGCTCTGTTTTAGAACTGCCGGACAGCCTCAGCACATCATTTTTTCAGCACCATGCTGCCGCTGCGTGCGCCGGTGAGCTCGCCGTTTGAAACGGCTTCCTCACCGTTTACAAACACGAGGCTTATGCCCTCGGCGCTCCTGCCCGGTTCATCGGGAAATACCCTGAGTCCGTTGGGGTCAAAGACGGTCACATCGGCGAACATGCCCTCGGCAAGGCGGCCGCGCTCGGAAAATCCGAAGCGCTCCGCTATCTTCCAGCTCATCTTGTTTATGACGCTCTCCCACGGAATGGAGTTTTCGCGCGCCTTTATCAGGAAGTTCGGGTAGCCCTGGAAGGCAGCGCCATTCTGCACGCCGCGCGGCTCTACCCACGCGTCGGTCATAAACACGCTCAGCTCATCCTTCATCAGGCGGCATATGAGCTCCTCGTTGTAATATTTATCAAGATACACCTTGCCGGCGCCGTTCGACGCGTCGATAAGCTCAAGATAGAGGTCAAGACAGTCGCGTTTCTCACTCTTTGCAACCTCGCTGACCTTGCGTCCCTCATAGGTCTTGTACTTCGGCTCGTCGTTAATGTAGGCGATCGTTATGTCCTTGAAGTCGATGCCCAGCAGCAGGCGGGTAACATCTATCACCGCGCGCAGCTTCAGGCGGTTTATGGGCTTTTTCTTTTCCTGCTCGCTAAGCGCCATATACCACGGCGGGCATATGACATTTATGGTGGATGCACCGTAGGTCATCGAATAGTTGTCGTAGGCAATATCATAGCCCTGAGCACGGTAATCGTAGAACTTCTTGAGCATCGGGTCGATGCTCTTCCACGAGGATGTTCCGACAAAGATAAGGTGAGAGTACTCCATGCGGCACTTTGAGCGCTTCATGATCTCTATGACCTCGTCGAGAGCGATCTCGATATGCGGCTTTGAAATGAGCGGATAGCCCAGTGCGATCTTGGAGTTTGCGCGGGGATGCACCGTCACTATGCCGTCATACTCGGCAACGGCAGAGGCAAAGGCTGCAAGCTCCTCCATATCCGAATACATACCGGGCTCATACATAAAGCCAAAGCTTCCGCCGAACGCGCCGTTTTCCATAGCCTCGCGCACATGCTCCAGCATTTTTTCGCGTCCCTGCGCGTCCATTTTGCCGGGCTTTAAGCCGCTGACGGCTATGCGCGTCGTTCCGTGCCCGATGAGCGGCACGATGTTTACAAACAGCTTTCCCTTCGTTTCATTGACAAACTGTCTGAAGCTTCCGGGGTTTTTAGCCTCGAAAAGTCCCGCGCCGACATCCTTCTCATACTGTGAGCCACGCTCTATACCGAAGCATGAAAAGCCGCAGTTGCCGGTGACCTGCGTGGTTATTCCCTGGCGCAGGAAGGGTGCGAAATATACCTCGGCGTTATCGTAATCGCAGAAGAAATCGTTGTGGGAATGGGCGTCGATAAAGCCGGGAGCTATGCACTTGCCGGTGCAGTCGATGAGCTTATCCGCCTGCGCACCGGCCTTAGGTCCTACATATCCGATCCTGTCTCCGTCTATGACGACATCTCCCGTGAAGGGCTTTGCGCCGGTTCCGTCATAAATAAGTCCGTTTTTCAGTACGGTTATCATGCCTGTCCTCCTTGAAATTCATTGCTGCTCCGTAATATGAAAGATTTTATCACTGTGCTGAACATATTACAACAATTTTATTCATTACTGAACACAAAATCCGGGGCTGTTTATCATAAAGAAATCTTATCTAAGCATGAGCTTAATGCGATCGACAAGCGCACATAATACATGATATTACATGTCCGTCGCACAGAATTTTGCGAAAAAACTTGACAAAGGAGCAATGTTATGCCTATCATTCATGTAACCGTAACTAAAAAACTTCCGACTGACTTAACGAAATACTTTGCAGAGCAGATATGCTCGGCAGCGAAACAAGGTCGGAGACCCATTCAAAGTAAAGATATTTTAAGTTGCGGCAGTCGTTTAAGCGGCTGCCGTTTTTTTCAGGAGTTACTATGGCAAATTTTATCGAGATAAACGATTTTTCCGCGCCGGAGCTGGATGTTTACGCAAGGCTCACGGAAAACCAGCTTTTATGCAGAATGCATCCGGAAAACGCCATGTTCATTGCCGAGAGCCCGCTCGTTATCGGACGGGCGCTTGACGCAGGGTGTATTCCCCTGTCATTTCTCATGGAGACAAAGCACGCCGGCGGCAAGGCAAAGGAGCTGCTCGCGCGCTGTCCTGATGATATTAATGTATACACGGCACCTCTTGAGGTGCTCACGGAGCTTACGGGCTTTCATCTGACGCGCGGTATGCTGTGCGCAATGCTCAGACCGAGGCTGCCTGAGGTTTCCGAGGTATGCAAGGGCGCGAGCCGCATAGCGGTGCTCGAAAATGTCATGAATCCCACCAATATCGGCGCCATCTTCCGTTCGGCGGCAGCGCTCGGAATAGACGCGGTGCTGCTCACCTCTCAGGGCAGCGACCCGCTTTACCGCAGGTCGGTGCGCGTGAGCATGGGCACGGTATTTCAGATACCGTGGACATATCTCGGCGAAAACTGGATGCAGGAGCTTTCCTCCCTCGGCTTCAGGACTGCGGCAATGGCGCTTACGGATGAGTCCCTGCCGATATACGATCCCGCGCCTGCAAAGGAGACAAGGCTTGCCGTCGTTCTCGGCACTGAGGGCGACGGGCTCGCATCCGAAACCGTCGCAAAATGTGACTACACGCTGCGCATCCCCATGTCGCACGGGGTCGATTCTCTCAATGTGGCGGCTGCCAGCGCCGTTGCGTTTTATCAATTGGGTGTGATGCACAAATTAAATTCCGACCCTGCCTGAAAAGGCAAGGTCGGAGATCATCTGATTTTGCATTGCCCATTATCCAACCGCGTTTGTGAGCTTATTGATGAACGCCGTAAAGCCCACGGCAAACAGGACGGCAAGAACGCCGAATATCGCGACGCTCGAGGTGAAGGTCGCCATGCAGTAGCTTGATACGACCGCTCCGATGAGGCAAACGATAACTGCCAGTGCAAAAAGTGTAGTCT
>CAVHZB010000049.1:0-12512 GCA_963640555.1 Phascolarctobacterium succinatutens | reverse complement strand
GCGCCTCGATGCGGATGACCTTGCAGTAGTTATCGAGCTTCATTTTATAGCGTGCCGCGAGCTCTATCTCGGAGTAAACGCGGTGCCGCGTAAACAGCTCGACATTCTTTATGTCGAGGTAATACGGCACACAGTCGACAGTCGTGCGGAAATTTTTGAGTCCGCGGCTTGCGGCCTGCCTTATCCACTCGTCACCGTAGCCGTTGCCGTTGAATATTATGCGCTTGTGCTTTTTAATAACGCTTTTTATAAGCTCGTGCAGACTCGATTCAAAATTATCCGCATTCTCAAGGAAGTCGGCGTATTTGCGCAGCGACTCGGCAACTGCGGTGTTGAGAACGACATTTGCGCCCGAAATGGACGCCGAGGAGCCGAGCATACGAAATTCAAACTTGTTACCGGTAAATGCGAAGGGAGAGGTACGGTTGCGGTCGGTGGCGTCGCGCGCAAATTTCGGCAGAACATGAACGCCGACCTTTATCTGCTCTTTTTCCTTGCCGCCGTAGGGCGTGTCGTTTTCTATGGCCTCGAGTATCTCCTCAAGCTCCTCGCCGAGAAATACGGAGATTATCGCCGGAGGCGCCTCGGCGGCACCGAGACGGTGATCATTCGCGGCACTGGCAACGGAGATGCGCAGCATGTCCTGATAATCGTCCACCGCCTGCAAAACGGCGCACAGCATGAGCAGGAACTGGGCGTTCTCATATGGAGTCTCGCCCGGCTCGAGCAGGTTTATACCCGTGTCTGTAGTCAATGACCAGTTGTTGTGCTTGCCTGAGCCGTTGACACCGGCGAAGGGCTTTTCGTGCAGCAGGCACACCATGTCATACTTACGGGCAAGCTTCTGCATAAGCTCCATGGTTATCTGATTGTGGTCGGCTGCAATATTGGTAGTCGTGTAAATGGGCGCGAGCTCATGCTGAGCGGGAGCGACCTCGTTGTGCTCCGTTTTTGCGAGAACGCCGAGCTTCCACAGCTCCTCGTCAAGCTCCGCCATGAACGCGGCAACGCGGGGCTTTATCGTGCCGTAGTAATGATCTTCAAGCTCCTGACCCTTGGGCGGCATGGCACCGAAAAGCGTTCTGCCGGTGTACATGAGATCGCGGCGCTTTTCGTAAACGCTCTTGTCAACAAGAAAATACTCCTGCTCGGGGCCTACGGTAGTCTTTACGGCCGTGACCTCAGTGTTGCCGAACAGCCTGAGAACACGCAGCCCCTGACGGTTCAGTGCCTCCATGGAGCGCAGCAGAGGCGTTTTCTTATCCAGCGCCTCGCCGCCGTATGAGCAGAAGGCGGTCGGTATGCAGAGAACGCCGTCCTTTATAAACGCATATGATGTCGGATCCCACGCCGTGTAGCCGCGGGCTTCAAAGGTGGCTCTCAGCCCGCCGGTGGGGAAGCTCGAAGCATCCGGCTCGCCCTGTATCAGCTCCTTGCCGGAAAACTCCATTATTATTCTGCCGTTATCCGCAGGGGAGATAAAGCTGTCGTGCTTTTCGGCGGTTATGCCGGTCATGGGCTGGAACCAGTGCGTGAAATGTGTTGCACCCTTTTCGATAGCCCAGTCCTTCATTGCGTTTGCAACGACCTCGGCAGTCTCTCTGTCGAGCCTTTCGCCGAGCTTTATCGAGCGTTGGACCTGCTTGTATGCCTGCTTGGGAAGGCGCGCCTGCATAACACAGTCGTTGAACACCATTGAGCCGAACATTTTGATAACATCATTCATTTCAGATCCACCTTTCGCCCGTGACCGACACTGCGGTCTGTCGGGGGTAACAAATGAATTATATTCCACCCCACTTGCCTTTGTCAACGATTAAAAGATGTATATTGGAGTGTAAAGCGGTTGACAAACCACGCCTTCGTGTGTATACTAACTGTGCTAATCAAAACCATACAGTTTATCGTCGCCGAAACCGTTTACCGGTTCGCACATTTACCGACTGCCTTATTGCCGGCGAAAGGTATGATGCGACGGCAAAGCTGAGCGGGAATGCGGGAATGTAAAAACGGAGCGGGCAGCCGCAGAACGGTGATAAATGAAAAGTAGCTTTAAAAACAATTTGCTGTGGATTTTGCTCATGGCGGTGATCTCCGCAATAACCGTCAAGGTCGTGACTTCGTGCTCAAAGGGCTTTTCGTGGCACCGCTTTGAGCATTTTCTTGGCAGGGCAGACACACTGTGGATGGCGCTTGCCGTACTGTGTGCGTTCGGATTTGTCTATTTCGAGGGGCTGGGGCTCCAGTGCACCTGCCGCTTTTTAGGACATCCGTTTTCGACCGGAAAGGGGATAGTCTTCTCGGCAACGGATATTTTTTTCTCGGCTATAACCCCCTCGGCAACCGGCGGTCAGCCCGCCGCGCTCATATTCATGATGCGCTGCAATATTCCGGCGGCGGTGTCGGCCATCGCGCTGCTTTTAAACCTCGTGATGTACACGGTGTCTATATTGCTCATAAGCGCGGTCTGCTGCGCCGTATACCCCGGCATATTTATGAAAATGAGCATAGCGCCCAAGCTTTTCATCGCCTTCGGCGTTGTCGTTCAGGCGATATTCATATTCGTATTCATCCTGTGCATCTTTAATGATGCGATCATCCTCGGCGTTTGCCGCTGGGGACTGCGGCTTTTGTGTAAGCTGAGGATAGTCAGGGACTATGACAGGCAGTATGAAAAGCTGCTGAATATGATAAAGCAGTACAAGGAATGCGGCGTTCTGCTCAGAAGGGAAGCTGGGCTGCTTATAAAGGTGTTTCTGTGCAACATGGCACAGCGGCTGTCGGTCATACTTGTTTCGGTGTGCGTGTTTCTTGCGGCAGGCGGTGCGCCGGCGGCAGCGTTCAAGGCGTTCTCGGTGCAGGCCTTCGCCGTTCTCGGCTCGAATGCCGTGCCGGTGCCGGGTGCCGTCGGAGTTGCCGATTACATCCTGCTCAGCGGCTTCGGTCAGCTCGTGCCAGACCCTGTGAGCATCGAGCTTCTGAGCCGCGGAATAAGCTTTTACGCGACCATAGTCTGCTGCGGCATTCTGATGCTTGCGGTACTTGTAATAAGAAAAATAAAAAACGGTGGGAAAAATGACATCTAAGAAAATGGCGATAGGTCTGCGCTGCTGCTATTTCAAGCATTTCGGCTGGCCGGCGCGCCGCATAATGACTAACCCGATACTCACGGCGGTGATAGGCGAATATATGGACACGCGCCTTTCCGCCAGGCGCATAGACCGCTTCGTGCGCGCAAACGGCATAGAACTCGATGATTACGAAAAAACGGATTACCGCTGCTTCAACGATTTCTTTACCCGCAGGATAAAGCCCGAGGCACGACCCGTGAACATGGATCCCGATGTGCTGATCTCTCCGTGCGACGGCAGCCTCTCGGCTTACCGCATAAGCGGCGATTCGGTGTTCTCGATAAAGAACAGCTATTACAATGTCGATGACCTCGTAGGAGGAGCATCCATTGCCGAGGAGTATATGAACGGCGTGTGCCTCGTGCTCCGGCTCGGCGTTGAGAATTACCATCGCTATTGCTACATAGATAACGGCTTCAAGAGCCGCAACTGGCACATTCAGGGCAAATACCATCCGGTGCAGCCGATAGCCGTGCGCAGGCAGCCGGTGTTCAAGCAGAACACGCGCGAGTACTGTATGCTGTATACCGAAAATTTCGGAACGGTTGTGCAGATAGAGGTCGGCGCATGCCTTGTCGGAAAGATAGATAACTACCACGAGGCGGCGGTAATAAGCCGCGGCGAGGAAAAGGGAATGTTCCGCTTCGGCGGCTCGACCATCGTTCTGCTGTTTAAAAGCGGCGTGCTCAACCTGCCGCAGCAGATCTTTGACGACACCCTCAAGGGCAGGGAACACCCCGTCCTCTACGGAAAAGAAATATGCAGAAAGCTCTCGGATCATTGATCCGAGAGCTTTAGGTTTATTTGCTGCTATTTCTTGCTTACGGCATAGGCTATGCCGCTGAGGACGAGTGCTCCGACTGCCGGCAGAGAGATCACAAGGATCCCGAGTCCGAGCGGCATTTCCGCCGGAGCGTAAAATCCGCCGAGTCGTATAGCGTCCGGAATAAAGAACCAGAGAACGAGCAGAACTTCAAAAACAAGCAGTGATACGATGTCGAATTTCCCGCATCTGCGGCTCGCGGCGAACACTACCGCCGCGGCAAGGATCGGCAAGACGATAAGATACCACCTTCCGTAAAGCGAGTTCGGAGGAATGAGCACCCCTCCTTCGTCGATGGCTTTTGCGGCTATGCTGAGACCGCACAGACAAAACAGGATAGCGTACGCCCACCATGGGCGCTTGAGGCTTTTACTCATAATATCAGCTCCTTTACATGATCGGATCCGGTACTTCAAGGCTAACCGCCTCGCTATAACCATATCATACCATATGGGGAGCAATGTCAAGCATTATTTGCCTATTTTCTTTAAAAACCTCTTTAATTTACCAAGCTCGAGCTTCCAGTATATCGTCCTGACAAAGGGGAACACGGTCATGAGCGCCTTGCCGACGGCGAAAAGCGGGCAGGGGGACACGCTCTTTTTGCCCTTTTCTATGCCGCGCACCATCTTTTTCGCAACGGTGACGGGGTTCTGCACCGGAAACGGCTTTTCAAACTGCACTCCGTCGGCGGCGACCTTGAAGAAGTTCGTGTCCGTTGCGACGGGGTAGAGGCAGGTGAATTTCATGCTGTCCGGCTTTTCAAGGCGTATGGCCTGCTGGAAGCCCTCGAGTCCGAACTTCGAGGCGCTGTATATCGCGTAGCCGGGCATAGCCATCTGCCCGATGGCGCTTATGGTGAATGCGAGATGCCCGTCTCTGCCGTTCAGGTGCTGAACATATTTTGAATAGGTATATATCGGCGAGAGGGTATTGGTGTCGAACATCTTTTTCACCCTGTCCCAATTTGCATAGTCATACGCCTCGTAGTAGGGGAAGCCGGCGTTTGCGTAGAAAATGTCTATCTTGCCGAATGCAGCCTCGGCAACGCGGAACAGCTTGTCGATGCCCTCCTTGGTGCTGCAGTCGATGTTCATGGGTATGACATTGGGACCGAAGTCGAACAGGCGCTCCTCTGCGTGGCGCGATACCGCGAGTATCATATTGCCCCTGCCCCTTGCAAGGAGCTTCAAAACCTCGAGACCGATGCCGCTGGAGGCTCCGGTCAGTACGATCTTTTTGTTCTCTATCATGGCTGCTCCTCCTTATTTTATGCTCATCGCGGCATCGAACGCACTGTGACAGGCATCGGCTATCGTGCCGCTTTTTTTCGCGTCGCCGACGGTGACGGCGTTTACGCCGAGCGCCTTGAGCTTATCGGTAAGCTCGCCTCTTGGCTTAACGCCGAGCGAGAGCACCACCGCGTCCGCCGGAAGGCTGACCTTCGCACCGGTTTTCACATTCTCCGTGAGGACGCTTCCGGCTTCTATGCCGGCAAGCTTCGTCGAGGTCATGAATTTCGTTCCGAACGGCTTTATGCGCTCCATTTCATCGTCAACAAGCTGGAACCATGCGCCGGGGGCGACCTCGGGAGCCATTTCGATGACCGTGACCTCACAGCCGGCATCGTTTAAAAACTCCGTGACCTCAAGTCCGGTTATTCCGGAGCCGGCTACGACAACGCGCGCGTTTTCTATCTTCCTTTCGCCGTTTATTATGTCGGCGGCGAGGTAAACATTCTCCCTGTCCGTTCCGGGTATCGAGCGCGGCACGAGCGGCACTCCGCCCGCTGCGACGATAACGGCATAGGGCTTTGCCTCCGCTATCTGCTCTGCGGTGAGCTCGGTGCCGAGATGCACCTTTGCGCCGTCCTTCTGCGCGTTTGTCATGAGATCCTCAATGCACCAATACAGCTTATCCTTGAGGTGGCAGGATGCCGCGGAGATCACCTGACCGCCCGCTCTTTCGCATTTTTCGTAAACATCCACGGCAAATCCGCGTCTTGCAAGCGCCTGAGCCGCGGTCAGACCGGCGGGACCTGCGCCGATAACGATGACGCTTTTGCCCTCGCCGTCGCGCGGCTGAGAGAAGTAAGCCTTTTCTCTGCCGACCGACATGTTCAGCGCGCATTCGCCCTGTCTGCCGATCTTGGCATTTGTCATAAACGAACGGATGCAGTTGAGGCAGCCGATGCAGCGGCGGATCTCGTTTTCTCTGCCCTCCTCGGCTTTTTTCACCCAGTGCGGGTCGCATATAAATGTGCGCGCCGAGGCTACGAAATCCTGACAGCCCTCCCGAAGCTGGAGCTCTGCCTGCTCGGGTGTGCGGATGACATTTGCCGCTATGACGGGAATGCTCACAACGCTCTTTATTTCCTTTGCCAGATGCTTTCTCCAGCCGGGCTCGAAGCTCGTTGGCTCAAGCCAGTAGTTGTAGGCGTCATAGCACGCGCTTGTAACATTTATCGCGTCGACGCCGAGCTCCTCAAGGCGCATTGCTATGCGCTTTCCGAGCTCAAGGCCGTAGCCCTTTCCGGCAAAGCCGATGCGGTCGTACATCTCATCGGCCGTCAGGCGCACGATGAGAGGGTAATCCCTGCCGCAGCGGTCGCGTATGCCGTCAATTATCTCGGCGACAAAGCGCATGCGGTTTTCAAAGCTGCCGCCGTATTCGTCGGTGCGCTTATTCGTGTTCGGTGATAAAAACTGCTGTATCATATAGCCGTGACCGCCGTGCAGCTCAACCGCGTCAACGCCGGCCTTTTTGCACCTTTCGGCGGCGGATATGTAGTCGTTTATGAGCTTTTTTACCTCGCGTCGGGTCATGGCGTGTATGCGCATGGCACCGTGCTTTGCGAGCTCGCATTTTGAAGGTGCCTGCACCGACCAGATGATGCCTCTTTCCTCCATTCCGAGCAGGAACGGAGTGCACTTGAACAGCGCATCGAGCACCTTCGGGAAGCGCTTTACGAGCGGGATTATGAGCGGCAGGGAGTTTGTCGAGCTTGAATAGCCCTGCCGTCCGGGGTGATGGAGCTGAATGCAGAGCTTTGCTCCGTGCCGGTGTATGCGCTCGGCAAACTCATGCATGGGCGCGATGTGGTAATCGTGGCTCATGGCAAGCTGTGTAAAGGTCGATGCCGCGCCCATATCGTTTACGCGGCATATGCCGGGAGTTATCATTCCGACTCCGCCGATGGCGCGCTCCTCGTAGTAGTCCATCAGCTTCTCAGTCGGAGTGCCGTCGGTCTGACCGAGGCTGAACTCCGCCGCGGTCATTACGGTGCGGTTTTTCACTGTCATCGTGCCGATCTTCATCGGCGATAGCAGCATTTCGTAGCTCATGGTGTATATCCTCCCTGAAATGTTTCTGAAACGATAATAAATTAACGCACCTGTCCAAGTCAAGAAGCCATTGAAATATCAGCGTTTTTTCCAATTCTGCCTGCCTTGTTCTGACAACTGTTCGCGTTTTGTGTTTGACCGCGGGGACGATATATGATAAAGTGTACAAGAAACTTGGACACTTGTTCGGAGGTGAACGATATGACGGCTTCAGGCTCTAAAAACACCGACGCGATAGTATCCGCTGCCGTGGAGCTTTTCAAAAGCAGAGGATATGTCAATGTATCGGTCAGCGACATTTGCCGCACGGCCGGTGTACCGAGATCGTCGTTTTACAGCATTTTTGCCGGCAAGGAGGAGGTAATAACGCACCTTATCCGCAATCTCAAGGACGATCAGCAGGCGATGCTCGCGGAGTTTATAAATGCGAAAAACGATTTGGAGCGTATCTGGGCGCTGTATGACAGATATCTGTCTCTCGCCATGGAGTTCGGACCCGAGCTTACCGGAACTCTTTTGTCGCTCGAGCTGCAGAAGCCCGTGGGACTTTTCAAGCTCTTCAACTCGTTTAACGAGTGGTTTGCAAAGCTCATCGTAAACTGCCAGCGTCAGGGGCTTATCCGCAATAAAAACCGTGCCGAGGACATTGTCGCGCTCGGCATCCGTATAGCGGTCGGGGCGACATATGAGTGGTGTCTTACCGGCGGAAGCTTTGACCTGCGCAATGTTGCAATAAGCGAGCATGAGTCGCTTTACGATGTCCCGCAGGAATTTCGGCAAAATGCGGCGCAGGGGTGAGCCGACTATATCAAAATACTGCTCAAATACTGCACAAAAGTGCTGCGCCGTGACTGGTTATTTTGCTGTTTTTAAATTTTTCGTATGAATAACATTGCGCGGGATGTAATGTTTCTGTATAATGATTGTCGGTATATTGTCACTTTCGGGCAATGCCCATGTGGATTAAGGAGGAACAATATGAAAAAACGCATCATCAGTATGGTAATGGTGCTGGTGCTCGTGTTCACGATGCTGCCGGTCTATGCCATTGCCGATGGCAGCGGCGACGGCGCTGGGGATGCCGCTGCTGACATTCAGAGCATCATCGACACCGTAAAGGGGCTCCTGAACAGCGGAGACACCTCAGGAAAGCTTGACGAGATAATTAAGGATCTCGATTACGGGCAGCTTGCAAAGCTCTTTGCCGAGCTCATAAAGGATAAGATAGATATAACTCCTATCCTCGATAAGCTCGACATCGACGCGATAGCGGCGGTGATAAAGCAGCTCATTGCAGGTGATATGGATATCAGCGACATAATCGCGGGTCTGGACACCGATAGGATCGTTGAGCTGATTAAGGGTCTTGTCGGCGATAACGACGCATTGACCGAGATACTCGGAAAGCTTGATACCGATAAGCTCGTAGCCGTTATCAAGGGACTTATCGCCGGTGATGTGGACATAAGCGACATAATCGCAGGTCTGGACACCGATAAGATAGTTGAGATAATCAAGGGTCTCGTCGGCGACAATGACACGATAACCGAAATACTCGGAAAGCTCGATACCGATAAGCTCATAGCCGTTATCAAGGGACTCATCGCCGGTGATATGGATATAAGCGACATTATCGCGGGTCTTGATGTCGATAAGATAGTTGATATAATCAAGGGTCTCGGCGAGGATAACGAGACCATCGGAAAAATCCTTGAAAAGGTCGACATTGACAAGCTCGTTGAGATCATAAGAGGTCTCATCGACGGTGGCTATGATGTCGGTGATATACTCAAAAACCTTGATCCGTACACCCTGCTCAAGGTCATCTCCGGTCTGTTCGCCAATGATCTCGATGTAACCGGACCGAGTAATGTCACCGTTACCGAGACCGAAACGGCGACCTTCAGCGTTAAGGTGAAGCTCAGCCTTGTTGAGCAGCTCAAGGGCACTACATACAAGTACATGTGGCTCGAGCCGGACACGCTCAAGGATCTCAATAACGAAAATTTTGAAAAGCTCGATGTCCTCACTCTTATAACCCGTCTGCTCGGCAGCTCGCTCGGCAACGGAGAGACTCTGAGCATAGCAAATACCACCATGCGCGATGACGGCAGAAGCTTTGTCTGCGTTATCTACAGCATCAGCGATAAGGTGTTCTATGTCACCGATAAGGCGACCCTGACGGTAACTCCGTTCAGCGATTGCACCCATAACAACCTTAAGCTCGTACGCGGCATAGAGGCCACCTGCACCGAGGCTGGCAATGTGGCTTACTACGAATGCTCCACCTGCGGAAAGCTCTTCCTTGATAAGGAATGCAGCGCGCAGACCAATGCAGAAGATGTAGTTATCCCCGCAAAGGGTCACACCCCCATTGAGACAAAGGCAGCGGTCGAGGCCACCTGCACCTCCACCGGCCTGACCGCCGAGACCACCTGCTCTGTGTGCAAGGAAATAGTCGAGCAGCAGAAGATAGTGCCCAAGAAGGCACACACGCCCGTTGAGGGCACGCCTGCCGTTGAACCCACCTGCACCAAAGAAGGATGCACCGCACAGACGATATGCAACGTCTGCAAGACGGAGCTTGCGGCGGCAGAGGTCATTCCCGCAAACGGTCATACAAAGGTCGTTGACACCGAGGCAGCTGCACCCACCTGCACAGAGCCCGGATGCACCGAAGGCAGCCACTGCAGCGTATGCGATGAAGTGCTCAGCAAGTCCGAGCCCGTCGCGGCAAAGGGACATAACTTTGTCGGCGTAAAGTGTAGCGAGTGCGGCGAGTTTGCGCCGTTCCCGTTTGTCGATGTTCCCGAAACGGCATGGTACCGCGGCAATGTCGAGTATGTCTGGCAGCATGAGCTTATGGTCGGCGTTTCCGCAGACAAGTTTGCACCCGATGCGACCATGACCCGCGCTATGTTTGCACTCGTGCTCTACCGTATAGCCGGTGAGCCGTCGGTCGTTGATATGCGCGTTCCGTTTACGGATATAAGCAGCCGCCACTGGGCATATGATGCGGTCGTCTGGGCGTACAACAAGGGAGTAACGGACGGCGTGAGCGCAACGGAGTTTGCACCGGAAGCGAACATAACCCGCGAGCAGCTTGTGACGATGCTCTTCCGCTATGAGAAGGCAAGCCCCGAGGCAAGCGGCACGCTCAGCTTCACCGATGCCTCCTCCATAGCTTCTTGGGCACGCGATGCGGTCACCTGGGCAGCTCTCAACGGAATAGTCACCGGCTATCCGGACGGAAGCTTCGGACCCAACAAAACAGCGACCCGCGCCGAAATGGCAGCCATCCTCCAGAGATACTGCCAGTTTAAGCAGATATAAGGTCTATGTGATAATATGACGGAAACCTCTCCGTCATCGGGCGGCGCGGCACAGAGATAAATCGGTTCTGAGCAGCTCTTTTCCGCCCGTATAGCAAAAAAATCTCGGTAATACACAAAGTATTGCCGAGATTTTGTTATATTGTCTGAAATATTTTGCTCTCTTTACATACTTCATAGTTGAAGGCAAAAGGGCGGTGATTCAATGTTGGACGATAGCAAAATAATTGATTTGTTCTTTGAGCGCTCGGAGCAAGCAATCATGGAGCTATCAGTGAAATACGGATCGATCTGCAGCAAGATCGCACACAATATTTTGAACAATGATCTTGATGCAGAAGAATGTGTAAACGATACATACCTTGCTGCGTGGAATACTATCCCTCCGCAGGCTCCACAGACACTGAAGGGGTATGTATTGAGCATAGTTCGAAAACTATCCATTTCAAAGTATCATGCAAATTCTGCACTTAAACGAAACAGCCATTACGATATTGCTTTGGATGAATTGGAGGCTTGTCTTGCATCTCCGGTGACTGTTGAGGACGAAATCGCAGTCAAAGAGCTTTCCCGGCTGCTTGACAATTTTTTGGACACTTTGGATAAGGAAAGCCGAATTATGTTTGTGCGGCGGTATTGGTATTCTGATTCAGTTTCCGCTGTGGCAGAACGGTTAAATATCAGCAATAACAATGCGGCTTTGCGCCTATCCCGAATAAGAGATAAACTGAGAAAATATTTGAGAAAGGAAGGCTATTTGATATGATACGAAAAAATATATCTGAGGCTGTTACAAACATCAGCCAAAAATACATTATTGAAGCTGCTGATTATACTAAATCAAAAAAAGCATCATCTTTCTCTTGGCCAAAGTGGGCTGCAGCGGCGGCTTGCTTGTGCATAGTCCTTGGTCTCGTATTCATAATGCCGGATCTTAACCCTGCTTCACCCGTGCCAAGTGACGATCCCGATGTTACCGGCTCCGTAAGAGGCGATATTCCCGAGCAAACGGCGAGCTTTGGCGATGGAGAGAAGATCAATGTGTATAAAATCGCTTCACTGGATATTGACAGCAGCAAGGTTCAGTCTATGCAAACCGCCTTGGTGGGTGCCGGATGGTCCAACACAGAGTGTATGCTGTGTGACGAATATGGCTTTGTTCTCAAAGGAGAATCCAGCGGCTCCGCCAATGACATTACTAAAGATGAATGCGTGGCTCTTGCACAGACATTTTTGGCAGATAGCGGTTTAGACGGCTTGCTTGCGCAGAATGACATCAGCTACGAATTTGCGTCCTCCGTTAATGATGATCTGATCGTCACATATTGTTACTTTATGTGTGAAGGTGAAAGAACCGGCGCATATATCCGATTCATCTTCGAAGGTGATAAATATATCGGAGAAATTCAGGCACACATTTATTCAAGTGAGTGTATTGATTCCCTTGAACTGCTGACATTCGATCAGGCTCTTAACAGCGCATACAAAGTTAATAGCGAAGGAGTCCTCGAAGAAGTAAATGCCGCAGACTACACCATTAAAGAAGAAGGACTTGTATATATCAACGGTTTGCCATACTACCATTTCGGAGGTTACGGCATAAACATCCGCGGTTATATTGATGGTTACGCTCTGGCAATTAACATTGAAGATTCTGCCGCTTCGGAGCAACTGTACGAGCAGCACTCCGCATTTAGCATTGAATAATCTGCATGCAGAGCGCCCATTGGGACGCGCTCTGTATTGATAAAAGCAAAGCACAAAAAAGTACCGAAATCAAGCTAAAATCGCCCAATTTCGGTACTTTTCTGGTCCGAGTGACTGGAGTTGAACCAGCGGCCTCTTGAACCCCATTCAAGCGCGCTACCATCTGCGCTACACC
>CAVHZB010000048.1:0-15908 GCA_963640555.1 Phascolarctobacterium succinatutens | reverse complement strand
CTATATAATATATTATTAAACCGAAAAAATCAACAAGAGCGGGTGAGATAAGTGCCGGAAATGAAGATAATAGCGCGAATACACACACCTTTTAAAACGAAATTCGGTATACCCCGACAGAGCGGAGTCGCGCCGCAGGTGCACGGAGAGCTCGTGTTTGAGCCGGAATACCGCACCGCGGATGCCGTTCGCGGCATAGAGGGATACTCACACCTGTGGCTTTTGTGGATGTTCTCCGAAAGCGTCACGGATAAGTGGTCGCCGACGGTGCGCCCGCCGAGACTCGGCGGGAATACGCGCATGGGCGTTTTCGCTACACGCTCGCCGTTTCGCCCGAACCCGATCGGACTTTCGTCGGTGGAGCTTGAGCGGGTCGAGTATACGACGGACAGAGGACCCGTTCTCGTAGTCCGGGGCGCAGATCTTATGGACGGAACGCCGATATTCGACATAAAGCCTTATATAGCTTATGCCGACTCCCATCCGGAGGCAAAGGGCGGCTTTACCGATTTCGCAGACTTTAAAAAGCTGCGCGTTATGCTGCCGGAGGACACAGCCGCCGTTCCGGAGGGACTGGAGAGCGTTTTGGAAAACGATCCGCGCCCGCGCTATCAGAACGACCCCGACAGAGTTTACGGCATGGAGTACGCCGGATACGAGGTGAAATTCAAGGTAAACGGTGACACTCTGACAGTGATAAGCATAGAAAAATAAGACTGCCATTTTTGACAGTCTTATTTTTCTACAGCAGCTTTTTCAGAGTCAGGGCAATGCTTTTCACGGTTTCCGATGACAGCGGAGACGGGATGCCGGCATCATCGAGGATGGTTATGAAATCACCCTCCGCCGAAGCAGACATAAGTCCGAGGTAGGCACTCAGTCCGCTGCCCGGCTCATTAAGCTCCATGCTGTAAAGCCGGAACGCGGCACAGGCGGAGACGCAGTAGCTTATGACATAAAACGGCATCTCAAACAGATGAGAGATGCTTATCCACATGTACGGCAGATACTCTGCGGGATATTCCGAGGCATAGCCGTATTCACCTGCAATGCGGGCATATATGGAATTTATGTTGTCAACGGTCAGCTCATCCTCGGAAAGCCCGTAAACGATGTCCTCAAATTCATTGAAGCTTGCCTGAGTCACCAGTGTGCTCACGGTGTCCAGCATCTTGAATCTGCGCAGATCTTCCGCAAGTGTCTCATCGTCGAGATATTCCGGCAGGAGGTATTCCATGCCCTGCGAGAACATTTCCGAGGAGTCGTTGTCGCCGTTGAGCCCGTAGTTTAAATATCCGTCAACAAAGTGCCCAAACTCGTGTCCCACGGTGAGGATGTCATCGCCGTAGCCCTCCGTGTGGGAGAACAGAAACGGCACATCATAGCCGCTTATATAGGTGACATAGGAGCGGGAGCGCATTTCGCTGCCGCTGCCGATACAGTAAAGCCCTTCGCTTTTGAGAAGCTCCATCGCCTGCGCAATATCTCCGCCCATATTGGCGGCTGCACCGGCGAGAATGTCAAGACAATCCGAGGCACTCAGCTCGTCAAGACCGTAGTACATCGAGTCGAGATCGCCGCGTTGACTGAGCTTGATGTATATCGGGACGATATACTGCTTGACGGTGCTCTTAAAACCCTCGGTATCCTCCGGAGCGTACCCGCGTCCGAAGGCTGCGTAACAGTACTCGCGATAGCTGTCATAGCCTGATTTTTCGGCTATCCGGTGGCGGAGCTTTATGAGCTTGATGTAGATGCCGGCAGCCGTGCCGTTATGCTCGGCAAATTCCTCATAGCTTTCGGCAGCGCCAAGGGCGTTATCTACCTTGCCGTATTCTATAAGAAGCTGCGCCTCCTGAGACCGAAGCCGAACGAGCTCGGCGTCCGGAGTGTACCCATCGTCACCGGCGCTGTAGTTTTCCTCAAGACTGCCCCCGAAGTAGTATGTGTCGAGATAATCGCAGAGCGATGAGCCCGAGCAGTCAAGCATAACATCGTCGTAAAACTTATCCACCTGTGAAGCGATCCCGGAGCAGTAGGCGTATTCCTGCGCATAGTAATCGTCCTGAATGTTAATATCGCTGCGTATCATCGAGAGCGTGTACATGGTGCCAAACTGCGAATAGGCATCGAAAAACTCGTCGAGGGCGGCAATGACATCTTTTCTCGCGGCGCCGTTGTCGAGCAGGGAGGAGGCGTTCTCTGCAAGCTCCTCCATCTGATCAATGTCCGGACGCGAGTATTCCATGTTCTCAAAGCCGAGACCGGAAACGCGGCTGTGACTGCGCTCGCCGTCAAATATCTTCTCAAGCTTTGTAAAGTCATAGCTCGGGTACAGCACTTCGGCTATATTGCACGCGCCGAGCGATACCGTCATAACAATGGCGAGGAAAGCTGCGGTAAGCCGCTTATATAAGTGCATGATCCGCTCCTCCAAACAACATGTTTTTTTAATGATAACATATTTGCCGGTCTCCGTAAAGGCTGTTGACACGGCGGGAAGAGCGTGATATATTTAACATTAACCAAGTGGTAATTATAAAAAGGAGAACGCCGTATGAGCCGAGTAGCCGCGAACATCAGCAATGTTGACTGTGCCGCCTGTGTGGAAAAGCTAAGGCGCGCGCTTTTGTCGCTTGACGGTGTGTCGGAGGTATCGGTAAGCTTTCCCTCCGGCAGGACGGTGATAGAGCTTGACGAGACCTTGCTCGGCGTGAGAGACATTGCCCTCAGAGTAAAAAAAGCGGGCTTTGAGCTGCCGGTCGTAACGGTGAGGCTGACGGTCAATGACACGGAAGCTGCCGTGAAAGCGCTGCGCGAGGCAAGCTTTGTGATCTCTGCCGAGCCCGCGCCCGACGGCACGGTCAGCGTCAGACTGTGGCAGACGGAAGACTGCGTGAGGGAGCTTTTATCCGTTCTTACCGGGGACGGCATCACCGCGGGTATAGCCGAGACCTCGGAGCCTCAGAGCGCCGGGAGTACGCAGCCGAGGCAGATAAGGCTTATTAGATGTGCACTGTTGGGTGCATTCTGCCTGATCCCACTCGTGTGGCAGCTTCCGGACGCGGTGAAGCTTGTGTTTGCCGGTATCGTTCAGTTCGTGCCGGGAGCCGCGATATACATTCCGGCGCTTCGCTCGATCAAAAACCGGACGCTCGGTCCCGATGTTCTGCGTGCCGCCGCCATAAGCGGGGCATACGCCTATATGCTCTGCGGCGCGGAGGAGAAGTACTGGACGGTACCGTGTGCAATAGTCATCATGCTTTTAGGTAAGTATCTCGAGCAGACCGGCCTGAATGCGGCGGAAAGCCCGCTGCGCCGGTTAAAGCGCCTTCAGCCGAAAACGGCGCGTGCGATACGCGGCGGAAAAGAATGCGAGCTCGACATAGACGAGCTTCTGGCTGCGGATGAGGTACTCGTCGAAAGCGGTGAGCGCATACCGGCGGACGGTGTCGTAAAGCGCGGCAGCTGTGCCGTTGACGAAGCCGTTATCAGCGGCAGCACTGCGGTAATAGAAAAGCATGAGGGCGATACGGTCACCGGAGGGACGCTCCTGCGCGAGGGCAGCATCGTCATATCCCAGCTGCGCACCGGCAGCGGCAGCACCCTGCAGGGTATCATCGACCGTGCGCAGACGGCAGCCGGCGATTCATCGCTGTGCCGCAGCACAGGCAGACTTGCATCAGCGGAGGTACCGGCTGCCATAGTGCTTGCAGCAACGGTGTTTATGCTCATAGCGCCGCATGATCTCAATGCGGCCGTAAACAGGGCGTGCACACTGCTCATGGCGGTCAGCCCCGCAGCTCTCGCGCTTGCGGCGCCAACGGCGCTCACGGTGGGAATATCGTCAGCCGCGGAGTCCGGACGCTCAGAGCCCACGGCAAAAACACTCGGCATCGCGCGCATGAACACCGCGTTTGCGGCGCTGTGCAATATTGCCGCCTTAGCCATGACCCTGACGGGGACGATGTCCGTTCCGGCGGCGGCAGCCATGGGCGCGGCAGTACCGTCAATAGTTATCTTAAATTCACTCAGAGCGGGATATAAGAGGTGAAGCACCATGCGGAATGCGGAAGCTGTAATCAAAATTCGCGGCATGATCTGCCGCGCCTGTACGGACTCAATAGAGAGCTCTCTGCTGTCCGTGCGCGGCGTATCCTCGGCAAGGGCAAGCTATATAAAGGGCTCCTGCCGCGTTGAGTACGACCCGTCTCTTGCCGACGAGAGCATACTGTGCGAGGCGGTGAAGCATGCCGGATACGATACCGGCGATAAGGGTGCGGGTGAATATTTGGTTGACATAATATGTGTCGTGCTTACGATACTGCTTGTGTGGGCGATGATGAGCATGAAGCTCAATGCGGTTCCCGAGGCGTATGACGGAGCGCCGGTGTGGTACATATTCGTCATAGGACTCCTGACAGGCACTCACTGCATTGCAATGTGCGGCGGTATACTGCTCAGCCAGAGCACGGGAGGCAGCGCTTTGGCGGCTTCGGCGTGCTACAATGCCGGCAGAGTGGGCTCGTACACCGTTATGGGTGCGGCTTTCGGTGCGCTCGGCATGGTCATCACCTACACGATGCAGACCAAATCGCTTGTGTTCACGATGGTGGGCATTCTCGTTGCGCTCATCGGCATAAATATGTGGGGTCTGCTCCCGGGTCTGCGCGCACTCATGCCGCAGCAGAGCTCATTCTGCTCAGTCACGGCGGGGAGAAAACGCCTTGCCGCAAGACCGCTCATCGTGGGGCTGCTCACCGGCGTTATGCCCTGCGGCTCGATGTATGCAATGTGGCTGCTTGCAATGTCGTCGGGCAGTATGGGCAAGGGTGCGCTAATAATGCTTGCCTTTTCCCTCGGCACGGTACCGCTTATGCTCCTTTTCGGGTCTTTGGGCTCGCTTATACCGAAGAAGTCGCTTAAGTATATGATAAAGCTGAGCGCGGTGCTCATGACCGCCTTCGGAGTCAAGATGCTGATAGGCGGTTTGAAAATGGCCGGCATCATTTGAAATATTATATACTATCAACAAACTGCACAGTGCTGAACTGTGCAGTTTTACTATTGAAATACTTAAAATTCTTGATATAATATACTTAAAATATTTGAACTAACGGAGGGAATGCCATGATATACCTCGTCTGTGCCGCCGCTGCATATCTCATCGGCTCTTTTTGCGCCTCCATCCCGATGTCCAAGAGGCTGTACGGCGCCGACATTCGTACAAAGGGCAGCGGCAATGCCGGAGCAACGAACATGGCCCGCGTTTACGGGATGAAGGCGGGAGCGATAACATTTGCGCTCGATGCGCTGAAAACGGTGATCGCCATGCTCATCGGCAGGCAGCTTGGCGGTCAGACCGGTGAGGCGATAGCCGGCGCCTTATGCGTGGTGGGGCACTGCTTCCCCATATATTTCGGCTTTCGCGGCGGCAAGGGCGTATCCGTGGGCGCGGCACTCGGCTTCATGACGCATCCGCTGGTGTTCTGCATTATCATGGCCGTGTTTTTTGCCGTGGCAACGCTCAGCCGCAAGGTGTCGCTTGCATCCATGACGGCGGCTGCTGCATTGCCGCTTGCCGCATGGATGATGAATGTCGGTCAAACGCTTGTCATTATGTGCGTCTTCTCGGCGCTGCTGGTCATATTCATGCACCGCTCGAATATAATCCGTCTTGTAAACGGTACCGAGCCCGATTTTCGCCCGAAAAAAGTCGATTGAGAAATTTAAAACAAAAATTTGTATAAATCGCCTAAAATGAGTTTGCCGGCAACGCTCATCTTGACAAATAGGTCACAAATGTTGTAACATGGATTTATCAGCAAGGCGGACAGAAGGAAGGTTCGCGTATAAATGAAAAAGGAGAATTATCATGGCAGTTTTTAAAGACACTCTCGGCAAGGATTTCCTGGAGAAGTACGACGGCGTGGAGCTTTTCAAGGAGTTCACTCCCGGCATAGCTAAGCTCCCCAAGCTCATGTATAAGCCCTACTACAATAAAAAGGCCGGCGATGTTGTCGAGACCTGCATCAAGCTCGGCCGCTGCACCGCAGACGAGGCGGCAGCTCTCGAGAAGGCATTCAACGAGCGCTACGCAGACAAGTAATCGCGTTGCCTGACAGAGCCCTGTCCTGTGGCGGGGCTCTTTCAGTCTATATTTTTAAGGAGGTCAACTATGGATTTTAAAAGCATGACGGTCAAAGACTTTTTTGAAGTTAACGGCGGCAGAGAGCTGTGTGAGCAGTATGCTCCGAATTTGCTCAAATACCCGCTGAAGCTGTTTTACAAAAAGACCTGCGGCGAGATATTCGAGCTCGTGACCAGCAAGGGCATTGTCCCTGCTGATAAGGCCGCCGCCATCGAGGCTGCGATAAAAGCAAAATAACGAAAAAACTCCGATGCGTTTTTGCATCGGAGTTTTTTGATATGCAATATCGGGCAATATGCCGAATCAGACACCGTAGTCCCAGTCAATGGCCTTCTTGGAGTCGATGAGGCTCTCGTACACGCCGAGGTGAGCGACTGCCGAGAGCAGGTTGCCCTTGAGCTTGAACTTACCCTTTACGAGAGGAGTCTTGGAATCCCACTCGCCGGTTATGACCTTTGCAAAGTTTGCGTACGGTCCTATAACGGTGAAGCTTGCATCGGGAGCGCTGGCCTCGCCTGTGCCGCACTTGTGCTCAACGCAGACATTGTCCTGAACATCAACATAGAACCAGAAGGTGCTGCCATCGGGGTTTTCGGTCCATATCTCGGTGTAAGTATAGGTATTGAGCTTGCCGGGCTTCTTCTCGGAGAACTTGGGCAGAACATCTGCGCACAGCTTCTCAAACCATTCCTGGTTAACAGCTTTTGCCATAATAATCCCTCCTAAAATATTGCACGCTCCTGCGTGCTGCTGAAAAAGCTTTTACATTATAACCGGCAGGTGCGTTAAAATCAAGGCAATAAAAGTCAAAAACGGTTTTTAGACCAAAAATGTCCAAAATACTCACATAAGCAAAAAAATGTATGGAATGAAATAAAAAAACGGCTTTACAAAGGCGAATTCCGCTCTTTACTAAAGCCGTTTTTATGTTGAACCGAGCCTTGCTCAGACAGAGGACTACTTGGAGCTCTTGAGCCAGCCGATGAAGCTCTTGGCAAGCTTCATGCCGTTCTGAAGCGCCGAGGTGCCGAGCTTTGCCGCCGTGTCCTTTATGCCGTCCTCGATCTTGGTGATAAATTCGTCAGCCTCGTCGGCAATGTGGTTATCGGTGTCTATCCTGTCGGCAAGGTCGTTAAGCCCCTGCTGCACCTTGCCGAGAGCTTCGCTGTTTGTCGTATCTATGCTGCCGGCAATGCCCTTAATGACCGCCTGCACGGACAGTGCGGCGTTCGTCCTTGCACTTGTAGAGACGCTGTAGAAGGTCCAGCTCTCGTCGATAACGCCGGTGACGACGCTCTTGGACTGCTTCATGACATTGCTTGCGAATATCATCATATTCTGCGCCGTGCGGCCGTAGGCGTAAAGATACTCGGTAAGAGCCTTTGCAAGCTCCTCCTGAGAATCATAGACCAGTCTGCCGCCCATGTACCAGTAGATGTAATAGCTCTGATATGCGATAGTGGCAGCCGTCACATCGGTGGTGTTGCTGAGCATATCGCTTATGAGCGTTTCAAACCTGCCGCCGCTTATGTTGTCGAGAATGCCGTCTGCGGACTTGGCGAGATCAAACTCTCTGAGGTAGTCATAGTACTGCTCCGCGTAGTAGGGCAGAATGACGCCGCAGCTCCCGACGCTTGCAAAGCACCACTTGCTTATATCCTGAGCAGAGGTGTCCCAGTTGAGCTGTACGGTGTAAAACAGCGGGCTGCGCACATATCCGTAGGGAGCCTCGGACTGGAACAGAATGTAGCTGCCCGACGGCATCTTCGGCGTGAGTATCGCGTGCGAGGGGAGCATGTTTATAACGTCCTCGTACTCGCTTGCCTTATCTTTAAGCAGATCCTTCGCGTACTGCATCACGTTGTCGTTCTGCAGAACGGGGTATATCCAGTCGTTTATGAATTCGGCAAAATCAGGCTCCTTTGAATACTCCAGTCCCTTCTGGAACAGATACTTTGCCGCTATGATCGTGAAATTGACGAGCGCCTCGGTGCTCTTGTTTTCAAACACACCGTCGAGCAGCTCCGCATTCTGTACCTCGTCGATGACGACATTGCCGAGCTTGAGGAGTATCTGCATCGACCAGACGAGCGTCACGTTGCTGTCCTCGGTGAAACGGACTATGCCGTTTTCATCGGCTGTGGCAAGAAGTATCGCAGGCAGGTGGATATACGGCTCATCGTTGAGGAAGTCGGTTATCGGATCCTTTGCCGAAGCTTCGACGAGAGCCCAGTATGTACCCAGAAGCTTGCGCGCGTTCTCCTTGTTGATGCTTATCTGCTGATTTTCGCTGTCCCATTCGAGCAGCTGCTTGTTGAGGATACTCAGCTCGTTCCAGGTGAAGCCGTCGGAGCCGATCTTCTCCATTGCGTTGGTAAAGGTGTTTTCACCCATAACTGCAGCGGCCTTGACGATTCTTTCGACCTCGTCGCGGTTTACGAGCACAAATTCGGCATCGGGCACGGCCTGTCCGCCGTAGTTAGCGGAGGTGAAGCTTATGCCTGGGTCCTCGGCCTTGAGGAATACGCCGGGCATGCTGAGCTTCAGTGTAGCAAGATCCCAGCCCCAAAGCTCAAGACTGTAGTCGCTGAGGGGAGCCTCGTATCCGACGTAGTTTACGCTGTCATCACCGACATGCACCGAGATATCTCCGCTCTCGGGATGCCAGAGCTTGTAGCCGTCGCCGCTTATCTTGAGTATCTTGAGCGTATAGTCGCCCTCGGGTACGTTCGTCGCGCCGTATATTCTGTAAAACTGGCCAACGGTGTCAACATTGTTTACAAGCCAGCCGAACACATACTGAACGGCATCGGTGAAGTATTCAAGCCAACCGGCAAGACCGCTTGCATCGACCTTGAACGACGACAAAAATGCCGCGTCCTTCGGCTTGCCCTCCTGCGTGAGCTTATAGCCCTGTCCCTCGTCGTTTACGAGATACATCTCGACCTCGGGCAGCTTTTCGTTTGCAAGCAGGCTCTTGAGCTCATTTTCGAGCTTCGCCGAAAAGCTGTCGAGCGTATAGTCGCCGGTGCAGACAATATCCGAAATGCTCTTGCCGTATACCATTACGGCGACATCCTCATTGCCGGCAGGACCTGCGGCATAGGGCTCCTCACCGGTCTCCGCGTTATCGGCCAGCACCGCAGCGGGGAAGAGTCCCACGAGCATGACGATGACCAATAATATGCTTATCAGCTTCTTGTTCATAGCGTTTCTCACTTTCTGATAGATCCCCAAATTTAACGCAATTAATTTATACTATTTTCAAACGCATGTCAATAAAATCACGCTCTTTTTCGAGTATTTACATCTACTTTAAGCGTGCAGCGGCAAAGGCTGCTTTAAAGTCTCCATAATAGCCGTTGGGGCAGCCCGTCCGATGGAAAGGCTGCCCCGGCATTAATACCTGATCGCTGCTTAATTATAAATTACGAGTGCCAGAAGCACCAGCGGCTGCTCACTGCGGTTTGCTATGTAATGACCCTCGCCGTCCGGACAGAAGGTCGTATCGCCGGCATAAAGCGTTACGATATTGCCGTTGTCGCTGTACTCGCCCTCACCGGAGAGCACGCAGTAGTATTCGCCGTCTCCCTTGTGTATGTGCCAGCCGACCTCGCTTCCGGGCTCGAGCGTCATGACAGAGAAAACATGTCCCTTGTTGTATAGCTGCTCCGGAGTTTCGATTATGCGCTTGAAGTGTATGCTTCCGCTGCCGCCGCGTACATTTTCGATGGTTTCGTTCTTGTGTTCTTCGTTTCGGATGATCATCAGTCATTTCTCCTTCCGCCGACAATAATTAAAAATCTTAAAAGCTGTGCAAGCGATACGGCCAGCGCCGCAACATATGTCATAGCCGCTGCCGAGAGCACCTGCTTTGCCTGCCTGTATTCCTCGCCCTGCAGCAGATTCGTCTGCTCTATGGTTTTCAATGCGCGCGATGAGGCATTGAACTCCGTTGGCAGGGTGACGAGCTGAAACAATGTAACGAGCCCATATAGCGCACAGCCGATGTACGCCAGCGTCACGAAAATTTCACCCAGCGACGAGAGCAGCAGACCGCCGATTATAAGCGGTATCGAGAGCTTGGCACCGATATTCGTTATCGGAACTATGGCGGTGCGTATCTTTACGGGTGCGTAATTCGTTGCGTGCTGTATCGCGTGACCTACCTCATGGCAGGCAACGCCTATTGCGACTGTTGATGTGCTGGCATAAACGGAGTCTGATAGCCTTACAACATTTGACGAAGGGTCATAGTGGTCGGTAAGCGAGCCGGATATGTGTTCTATAGGAACATTTGTGAGCCCGTTGCGGTCAAGCACCCACCTTGCTGCCTGAGCGCCCGTTATACCGCGCACATTGCGCGTGTTTTTATACTTTGCGAAGGTCGAGTTCACCCTTGCGCTTGCCCACATCGCGAAAAGCATTGCCGGCAGTACAAGGACTATATATGTCCAATCAATATACATTCTTACATCCCCAATTCTTCGTCGATGAGTATGATCTCGACCTTTTCCATGTCCATCATCGGTCCCCACAGAACGAGCATGGCGTTGCACACACGCTCCGGCGAGCGGCAGTCATGGCACTTATCGTCGAGCTTGCACGGCGTTTTCGCGGGAAAGCGCCTGCAGTTTTCTACCGCCGCCGTGTTGCGCGCACGGTACACGGCCGATTCGAAGTCGGGGCAGATCTTATTCGTGCCCGCGATGATGTAAACGGTTTTTTCACCGAATACCTGCCCTGCGAGACGGTTGCCGCGCCCGTCGATGTTTATTATCTCGCCCGTTTCCGCTATCGCGTTTGCGCCGGAGATGAATACCTTTGCAGCGTTTTCCTTGTAAAGCGTGTCAAAGCCGGGAGTGCGCCAGTGCCAGAAAACCTCGTTTCCATTATCCGTAAGCTTATCGAAAAGACCGAGCTGGTCAACGGTTTTCGAGCCGCCGATGCCGACGGTGGTGTCCTTTATCTCGCCGAGAAGGTATTTGCATGCCTCGTCGCCGCTTGTAAAATGCTGCACGGAAAAATGTCGCTCCTTCAAGCTCCTGACGGTTTTTTCAACATCCATATGTAACGCTCCTTGTATTATCTTTTGGGAGCATTATATAATAGAAACGCTTAATTATCAAGACGCTTTTCAAGCTCCGAGACAAGCGCACAGGCGGATTCCGCGAGCTCTCCTGCGGTCTCCTCATCGGCGGCGTTTGCCGATATGCGAATGCGCGCAGAGTCCGGAAGTGGGGAGATGTACAGCTCATAATCCGTACCGCGGTAGCAGAAGCCGTCGGAGTAATCGGCACCCAGCTCGAGAAATGCCGAGCTTATGCGGTCCATGAGCCGCGCGCGGTCCGCGCATATGCAGTCGGAGAAGCTCATATGTCGGCAGCCGTCCCGCTTTTCGGGCTCGTCCGGGATCGCTTCAAAGCCGCCGGAGAGCTGAAGCCTGAGCCTGCCGGACAAGGCATCCGCACAGCACTCAAAATAGCTTTTGGGAGTTCCGATGTCGCACCAGTAGCCGGCGGCAGGGCAGCCGAGCAGCTGTTCCCCGTCTCTGAGCAGAGCGGGAAACAGATCCCTTGCAAAGTCGTATTCCGTGTTGTCCGGCACCCTTGACATGGCGTGCGGAGTGAGGATGTATATGCCGGTGTTCACGAGGTTTGTAACGACCCTGCTCCAATCAGGCTTTTCGATAAACGAGCGCACGAGTCCGTTGCGATCGCACAGGGCAAGCCCATAGCGCAGCGGCTCAGGGTCGGTGCACAGCACGATAGTTGCTGCCGGTGAGCGCTTTTTATGCTCGGATATGATGCTGCCGAGATCAAAATCACAGGCGGCATCACCGGAGATGACGAGAAAGTCCTCATCTCCGTAAAAATCTGCGCAGTTTTTAACGCCGCCGGCAGTGCCGAGCGCTGTCTGCTCAACGCGGTATTCAAGGTGTACGCCGAGCCTTTCGCCGCTGCCGAAATAGCTTTTTATATCATGCGGGCGGTATCTCAGTGCAGCGCAAATATCCGTTATGCCGTGCTGCCTTAAAAGCAGTATGATGTGTTCCATTATGGGTCTTCCGCACAGCATAGCCAGCGGCTTGGGCGTGTCGCCCGTAACGGGCTTAAGCCGCTTTCCTTCGCCGCCCGCCATTATTATAGCCTTCATTTTCACAACTCCGTTCGCCGGTAGTTTTCCCGCCGCGATGCAAAAAATACTTGACTTTAATTAAAAACTGAATTATAATACACAAGCTGAACAGTGAAATATTGTTTTATACTCGGAGAAGTCGCGTAGTCCGGCCGAGCGCGCACGATTGGAAATCGTGTAACACCCATAAGGTGTTCGAGGGTTCAAATCCCTCCTTCTCCGCCATAAAAGAAACCTCTTTTGTCTACCAAGACAAGAGAGGTTTTTTCTTGCTTTCCGGGTATAATACAGGGCGAATAATAGAAAAACGGGCTTTGGAGCGGTCGATTGGCTACTCCGAAGCCCGTTTTTTGCGTTCAGCAGCAAAAGAATACCGAAATTGCTGTTGTACTTTTTGCGTTTCTTTGCTCTGTAAAGAAAGAACAAAAGGATATAAGAAGCAGGACTCGAACATCATAATTCCCGCAGATAAAAGGGCCTTTTGAAAAAACACGGCTTTGCATAGAAACGCAGTGGCAGGTTAGAGTCTTCCTTTCTGTTCGCTGCGGTTGAGATAATAAATATTGTTTTGAAATATGCCGAAAGCTGTTGAAGATAAAGCGGTTTTATGGTATAATAATCAAGATCTTAATGTGCAATTTGCCACGGCTGCTTTGAAACGGAGGAAATAGAGATGGCTTATTCATACAACAGGCTATGGAAGCTGATGATTGATAAAAGAATCAACAAAACAACACTTCGGCGAGAGGCAGGCATCACATCAAACGCCATGGCAAAAATGGGCAAGGATCAGCCGGTCAGCGTTGAGGTGCTGGCCAAAATCTGCCGTGTGCTTGATTGCACCGTGGATGATATCATCGAGATTCTGCCGGATGATGTGGAGGAAACAAAATGACAGATCAGATTTCAGCACTTATTAATGTGTTGCGTTATACAAAGCAAATCACACCGCGGCAAAAGGACATATTTCTTCTCACGTACGGCTTTATAAGAAAAAGCCTCGCAGAAACTCACACCTCACCTCTCGGCTGAAGAAAAGGATCATCTGAAGCGATCTCCGGGAATCTCCTATTATTCTTTCTCACATATGCTTTTTTCAGATATAGCTTCAGATACTACATACTTCAGTACAACAAAAAGAATACCAATCCCCGTATTTTAAGGGATTTACTTATTCTATCTCTGTAGGGATGGCCTTTGTCCTAGGCAGAAAGAAACGTCGAAATCGGAAAATCTGCGCCAGATAATCCAATGCTGCGGGTAAAAACGGTATGATGTTATGATCTATACAACAGAAACGTTGCGGGAAGCGCTTTCGGGATATAAAAACCCGAATGATAAGATTCATCGTATGATCCGGGAAAAGAAGCTTTTTCCCATTACAAGGGGGCTGTACACAACGGACCCGGATATCAGATGTATTATTACACAATCAGTCAGGATAATAAATCCATCAAGCACTTGAATATTCTCGTCAAACACGATATAATTGATGAGAATAAAAGTGAGGTGAAGAAAATGCGGAGATTTGATTACGGATTTCTGAAAGAGAAGGCGTGGGATAATGAGATCGTCGGTTACCTTTCTCAGATCCATGAGCAGAAGGGAAAGCAGACGCTGTATCTGCGTCAAAAGCCAGCCGACGTCGAAAAGCTGATTGAGATCGCGAAGATTCAGAGCACGGAGTCTTCCAATGAGATCGAGGGAATTCGCACGACGGACACGCGCCTGCGGCAGCTCATGAGCGAGAAGACGACGCCGCACACACGCGATGAGAAGGAAATCGCGGGCTATCGTGACGCGCTGAACACTGTGCACGAGAATTTCGAGTATATACCCCTGACACCGAACTATATTCTCCAGCTGCATAAGATCATGTTCAGCCACACGGATAGCGCATTTGGCGGTTCATTCAAAAACGTCCAGAACTATATCAGCGCGACCACGGCAGACGGAAGGATCTATGCACTTTTTACCCCTCTGGCTCCGTATGAAACGCCGGAGGCTATGCGGGAGCTGTGTGACGCGTACAACTTCGCTATCGGTGAAGGCAATGTGGATCCGCTGCTGATCATCCCGTGCTTTATTCACGATTTTCTCTGCATTCATCCGTTTATCGACGGAAACGGCAGGATGTCGCGTTTGCTGACAACATTGCTGCTCTACCGCAGTGGGTATGAGATCGGCAAGTTTATCTCGCTGGAAGCCAAGATCGCACAAACGAAGGGAAACTATTACGACGCACTGGAAGCCTCACAGGCTGGCTGGCACGAGGGCAAGGATGATCCAACCGCATTTATCAAATACCTGCTCGGAACGATCATCGCGGCATACCGTGATTTTGAGGAACGGATGGAACTTGTTTCTGATTCTCCAATCGAAACCGTTCGAAACGCTGTAAGAACCAGAATCGGCAGGTTTACAAAAGCCGAGATTGCAGAGCTTGTCACGTCCATGAGCGCCACGTCAGTGGAACGCTATTTGAGAGCGCTCTGCGCCAGCGGCGAAATCGAAAAGCGCGGCGGCGGACGGTCGACTTACTATATCCGAAAGACAATCTGAATATCAGAAGAGCCAACAGCCACGGGAAACCGTGGCTGTTGCCATATATGAAAGGTGGTGATGCGTATGATTGTGCGAAGCTGATTTGGAAATCAAATAACGGGCAAAGGAGGTAAAACGACATGATTTCCAAAGAACAGTTTTTAGAGCTCAAGCACTTAAAGTCGCTGGGCGTGCCGACGACAACGATCTGCAAGAAAATTGGGATCTCAGTGCCCAGCGCAAATAAATGGCTGCGGATGGTGCATAAATCGGCGTGAGTTTGCCATCTACACGGACTTTTTCCGCCGCCCCACCGGAGATTTCCTGCCACCTTGCCGGAGTTCCTTGCCACGCGGACGATTTTCCTAAATAATAGAAGTGGCACGAGCAAAAATGCCGTGACTACTTTCAAGAAGGTCCATCAAAATGACGGACTACAGGAAAATTCTTATGCTTCGAAGTATGGGGTGCAGCCGACGCGAAATGGAACGCAATAAGATTGCATCCCGCGAAACCAGCAAGACAGTATTTGAAGCTGCAGATCGACTCGGCATCTGCTGGCCTCTCGATGATGACATTACCAATGCTGATCTAGAACGGTTGCTCTTTCCAAACAAGTACAAGAACGCTTGTTTGTATGTCGAGCCTGACTACCAGTATATTCACCGGGAGCTGGCTAAGCCTGGCGTAACGCTGACTTTACTGTGGGAAGAATACCGCAGCAAGTGTTACGAGGCAGGAAAGACACCCTACATGAGTACGCAGTTCGGTATATATATATACCGCAGCCTGTCAAAGAACCACTGTTTTCGCTTTTTGAAAACAGTGGTTCTTTGACAGGCTGGCCACCCGTTTTACGGGTGGTCATGACTTGTCCCCAGAAGGTCAGATAAACAGCAGTGCTGCGCACACGGCGGCAACAATGCCGCCAATTACGCTGACAATGCTGTAGATCTTCTTCGATTCCGGATCGTGCTTCTCCTTGACAAGATAGTAAATACCTGCTCCGAGAACAAGAACACCGATGATGAGACCGATAATTTTGACTGCCATTATTTTTTCCTCCATTTCAATA
>CAVHZB010000047.1:0-8348 GCA_963640555.1 Phascolarctobacterium succinatutens | reverse complement strand
GTTATATACTCTCCGTCGTACCACATTACCGAGCTAGTTCCGCCGTCCATGTTCATTGCCTGATATGCATCGTAACCAAGCAGGATCTCCGTGCAGTCGGGAAGTCCGATGCCGAGAGATCTGCCGGGAAGTCTGCCCTCTATAACAAGAAGCATGACATCACCGTCGCGCGACTGGGCAACAACGGTCCGCGGCTGTATGGAGCGGAACGCCGACTGCGCATCTATGAGTGCCTCGCCGTCTATGATGAGCGCGGGGGTAAACTCAACGGCATCGCGTGCATTGGCGGATACCTTCGTGTCGGCATCTACAATATACATCTTGTCATCAGTTCTAAATTCCAGGCGCTTTCTGCCGTAAGCCGTATGAGTTCCGTATTCCTTACCGCTGCATATCGTCAAGCCGTCGACCGTACCGCCGCTTCCGACACCGTCGGCATCGTAAAAGCCGCTGGCATTTATTCCGAGGATACCGTTGCAGCGAGGCACGAAGTCCTCAAGCAGCTCACCGTAGGCACCGATGTGCTTGGCGATACAGCAGCGAATATCCTCCGGATTTTTGAGTATCGCGAGCACGCCCTGATAATTTGAGCCCTTGACACGCACGAGCAGCACGCCCTTCTGCGCGTTTATGGCGAGCACCTGATCGCCCTGCTTTGTCTTTATGGTCGTGCCCTCATCGTCGAGTCCGGCCTCGTTGATATCGAGCTCCATCAGCGAATTTTTATTTTCGCTCGGATGTGACTTGAGATATGCCTCAAGCGAGCTTTTGTCGATCTCGTCAAACAGCTCGTAAAAGCTGCTGTCGTCCTTCTGCTCGACCTTGTGCGTCCACTCGCTCTCTATGCCCTGCTGCGCATCCTGTTCGGCGTTAATGTTCGCCATTACCTCTGCAATGACATCATCCGGGAAGAAAAGCTCGGCAAGCCACTGGTGGCTCATGGTCTGCATGGCGGTCTCTATATATGCGTCACGCAGATTCTTTATGAAGGGGATCTTCGTATACACGACGAATGTGTACAGTCCCGCGAGTACGGCAAGCACGCAGGCCAAGGCTATGAGCGTTTTTCTCAGCTTATGCTGCTTCTTTTTCTTTTTTATATTCTGAACACGCTCAACGGCATCCGCCGGCTTTTTCTCCTCAGGTCTTTTCTCCGCCAGCTTCACCTTAACAGGCTCTGCCCTGACGGGTCTTGCCTGCGGCTTTGAAGCCGGACGGGTGGGCGTGACGGTTCTTGTTGACTTTGAGCTGAATATCTTTATTGCTGCTTCCTTCTTTCGATAAGCGGTTAAGCATTAATCATATCCGCTTAAAAACTGGGGATCGGATGCTCCCCTTATGCTTGGGGGCTATGATACAACAAGACGGCTCAAAAGTCACTATTGTTCCGAAATTCTTTACAATTTTTTCAGAAACCCTCAAAAAGATTTATCTGTGAGCTTTCCGGCATCTCTCCGAACGCTCCCATGCGCCGTAAGGTCTCAAGGTGCGTGGTACTGACCTTGGGACAGGCCGCGCTGACCTCCTCGACGGATATGTAGCTCTGACCGTTTTTCGTGCAGTTTTCAAGATCGACTGCGGCCGCCTCGCCGAGACCGGCGATGGCGACAAACGGCGGACGGAGCTTGCCGTCGGAGGTTATCACAAATTTCGTGGCGCTTGACTCGTACAGGTCAATGGGTGCAAAATCAAAGCCGCGCATATAGAACTCATAGACCGATTCGAGTGTGGTGAGGATGCTGTCTTCGTTGGCGGTGGCATCCTCCTTCTGACGCAGATCGTATATCCTGCGCCGTACCTCGTCCACTCCGGCGGTCATCATTTCTGCGTCGAAGCTGTTTTTCTGGCTGCGGCGGTAGAAGTAAGCGCTGTAAAATGCGAGCGGCTCATGCACCTTGAACCACGCGATGCGGAAGGCCATCATAACATACGCAACGGCGTGAGCCTTCGGGAAAAGGTAGGCTATCTTGCGGCAGGACTCGATATACCAGTCCGGAACATCGAGCGAGCGCATCTGCGCCTCGGCGTCATTGGGAAACTCGCCGCTTTTCTTTACCTTGCCCTTTCGCACCGCCTCCATGGTTTTGAACGCCAGCGAGGGCTCCATGCCCTTCTGGATAAGATAGAGCATTATATCGTCTCGGCAGCCTACGGTTTCGTTAACGGTAGCTATGCCGTTGACGATGAGGTCGCGGATATTTCCCGCCCACACATCGGTGCCGTGGGAAAAGCCCGAAAGTCGCACGAGTGTGTCAAACTGGGTCGGCTGAGTGTCAACGAGCATCTGGCGTGTAAATCCCGTGCCGAACTCAGGTATGCCGATGCTGCCGGTTTTGCCGATAATATCGTCGTCCTCAGGAAGTCCGAGAACGGTCGGCGTTGTGAATATCTTCATCGTATCGGGGTCTGAGAGCAGTATCTCACGCGCATTAACGCCCGTTGCATCCTCGAGCATTCTTATCATTGTCGGGTCATCGTGACCGAGCTCGTCGAGCTTCAAGAGGTTCGACTCCATGCAGTGATACTCAAAATGCGTAGTGACGATGCCGCTTTTCGGGTCGTCCGCAGGATGCTGCACGGGGCAAAAGTCCGTCACATCCATGTCCTGAGGGATGACGACCAGACCGCCGGGGTGCTGACCGGTCGTGCGCTTTACGCCGACAAGCCCCTTCGCAAGGCGGTTTTCCTCGACCTTCGTTACGCGCATATCGCGCTCCTCAAGGTATTTTTTAACATAACCGTATGCCGTTTTCTCGGCAAGTGTTCCGATGGTACCGGCACGGAAAACATGGTCAGAGCCGAAAAGCTCCTCGGTGTACTTATGTGCCTGTGCCTGATACTCGCCGGAGAAGTTAAGGTCGATATCGGGGGTCTTCTCATTTCCCGGGAAGCCGAGGAAGGTCTCAAACGGAATGTCAAAGCCGTCCTGCCGCATGAGCGTACCGCAGTCCGGGCAGTTTTTCGGCGGCATATCGGCGCCGCAGCCGTAAGAGCCGTCGGTTATAAACTCCGAATGCTTGCACTTGGGGCAGACATAGTGCGGCGGCAGCGAGTTGACCTCGGTGATGCCGGACATATACGCAACTATCGACGAGCCGACCGAGCCTCGTGAGCCGACAAGATATCCGTGCTCAAGGGAGTTCTGCACGAGCTTCTGAGCGGACATGTAAATAACATCGTAGTTGTGGTCGAGTATCGTCGTAAGCTCCGTATCAACGCGGGATTTTACTATCTCCGGCGGATTTTCGCCGTAAATTTCATGCATTTTCCCGTAAACGAGATCTTTGAGGTCGCGCGCGGAGTTTTCGATCTTGGGCGGGTACAGATCCTTGGGCAAAAGCTCTATATCATCGACCATGTCGGCAATGGCGCGGGTGTTTTCGATAACGACCCTGCGCGCCGTTTCCTCGCCGAGATAGTCAAATTCCCTGAGCATCTCGTCGGTGGTGCGGAAGAATATGGGACAGCCGCGGTCGGCATCGGAGAATTTCTTCGCCGCCTGAAGTATCTTGCGGTACTGCTCATCCTCGGCATCGAGAAAATGTACATCGCTCGCCGCGATAACGGGCTTATCAAGCTGCCTGCCTATCTCAATTATGCGGCGGTTATAGTCCTGAAGGACCGTGATGTCGCTGACAACGCCGTTGTCGACCAGAAAGCCGTTATTGCCCAACGGCTGAATTTCAAGATAATCATAAAACGAAGCTATCCTGCGCAGCTCGGAATCGCTCGCACCGTGCATCACCGCACCGTACAGCTCGCCCATGCCGCACGCCGAGCCGACGAGCAGTCCCTCGCGGTGCTTTATCAGCAGGCTTTTCGGCATTGTTGGCGTCTTATGGAAATACTTGAGGTAAGACTGCGACACGAGCTCGTACAGGTTTTTGAGTCCCGTCTTATTCTTTACAAGCAGTATCATGTGCCGCGATCTTGCATGGTCTGCGGGCTTTATCCGGGAATAAACGCTCTGAATGTCGTTAACGGTCTTTGCGCCGCGCTCTGCGAGCATAGCGAGAAATCGCCCCATGATGCGCCCGCACACCAGCGCATCGTCGCTGGCTCTGTGGTGATTGAACTCCGGAAGGCTAAGGCGGTTTGAGACTATATCGAGCTTGTGCTTTTTAAGATCGGGCAAAAGTGCGCGGGAAAGCTCGAGCGTGTCAAGATACACGGGCTCAAACTCTATGCCGTGCCGTCCGGCAGCCGCCGACATAAAGCCGGTGTCGAAATCGGCGTTATGTGCAACTATCGGGCGGTCGCCGACAAACTCAAGGAAGCTGCGCAGCGCCTCCTCCTCGGAGGGGGCGCCCTTGACATCGCGGTCTGTTATACCGGTGAGCTGGGTTATCTCCGCCGGAATGTGCATTCCGGGGTCAACAAATGTGTTGAAGGTTTCCTTTATCTCGTTTCCGGCAAAAATCACGGCGCCGATCTCCGTCATGCGGTCAGAGCCCGCGTTCAGACCGGTGGTCTCAATATCGAACGCCACCATTTCATCGTTGATATCGCGGTCGCAGTCGCCGTGAACGGCAAGGCTTCCATCCATATCGTTTACAAAATAGCACTCACAGCCGTAGATTATCTTAACGCCGTGCTTTTTGCCCGCCTTCCACATATCGGGGAACGCCTGCAGGACACCGTGGTCGGTCACGGCAATGGCGGGGTGACCCCAATAGGCTGCACGCTTTACGATTGCTGCCGGATCCGTCAGCGCGTCGAGTGCGGAAAAGCGGGTATGGACATGCAGCTCAACGCGCTTTTCCTCCGCATTATCAGGACGGATATACCTTTTACCGGCGACTATATCCTTAGGCTCAAGGATAATATCCTCGTCATATCTGCTGTATGCAACAAAGCCGTTGATCTTCAGATGATCACCGACATTAATTTTGCTTATTATCGACTGGTCGTCCTCACCCTTCAGGAACTTTATGACCCGTATCGAGCCGGTGAGGTCGGTTATGTCGAAGCTGAGCATTGCGCCGTCACGCTTTTTGAGTTTGCGGCTTGAGACCTCAAAGACATCTCCCTCAACGACGACCCTGCCTGAGTCCTGATTCAGCTCATTCATCGGGGTGGGCGCTTTTTTTATGCCGTGTCCCATAAGCACCTTGCCGTCCCCGCCGGACGGCGCTGCACTCTCATGCGGCACGGCGGTCCTTGCCGCCTTTGCGGTCTCGGGACTGTCGGGTACGATAGCGACCTTCGTCAGTCCGTAATCCGTGCGCAGAATACCGCACAGCGCATCGAGCTCCGCGGGAGCCGGAGCTCTGACGAACCACGCCCGCACGCTCATTACGCTGCTTTCAACGCTTATTTCAACATCTGTAACATATGCTTTTTCAAGCCCGCCGCAGCTTGCAGCCTGACTTGCCGCGCCGGGGAATATCTCAAGAAATGAAGTATGCTCGCTCAATACCGTACATCCTTTTCAATCAGGTCTATAAGTGCATCGCACAGCTTGTCCGAGGGATAGGTCCCCAGCACCTGTCCGTGCTTGAACAGCAGACCGCAGTCCTTGCCGCCCGCTATGCCGTAGTCTGCCTCTCTCGCCTCGCCGGGACCGTTTACGACGCAGCCCATTACGGCCACCGTTATGTCCCGCTCAATACCGGAGATGCGCTTTTCAACCTCGTGCGCAAGTCCTATGAGGTCGATATTGGTCCTGCCGCAGGTCGGACACGATATGAGCCTTACGCCGCGGCGCATACCGGCGGCCTTAAGTATGGCAACAGCCGCCTTTACCTCTTCCACGGGATCTGCCGTGAGCGATACCCTGACGGTGTTTCCGATGCCCTCGCACAGCAGCGTTCCTATACCGACGGCAGACTGTATGGTGCCGTTCCATGCGGTTCCGGTCTCGGTCACTCCTATGTGCAGCGGATAAGGAAGCTCCTGTGACGCAAGACGGTAAGCGCTCACGGTGAGCGGTACCGAGGAGGATTTGAGGGAAACGCAGATATCGTCAAAGTCAAAGCGGTTTAAAAGTGCGATATGCCCCCTGGCACTTTCGACGAGCGCCTCCGGACACGGGTGTCCGTATTTTTCGAGCAGAGGCTTTTCAAGGCTTCCGCTGTTTACTCCTATGCGGATCGGTATTCCTCTGCTCCGGCAGGTCTCGGCGACCTTGCGCACATTCTCCGCCCCGCCGATATTGCCCGGATTTATGCGGATCTTATCCGCTCCGCGCTCGGCTGCTGCCAATGCAAGGCGGTAGTCGAAATGTATATCCGCGACTATCGGGATGTCCGTGCGTTCCTTTATGGCGGATATAGCCTCGGCCGCCGCCATATCCGGTACGGCAAGGCGCACTATCTCACAGCCTGCCTGCCGGAGGGCGTTTATCTGACCCACTGTTGCCTCGACATCGTGCGTTTTTGTGTTGCACATGGACTGTACGGAAACCGGACTGTCCCCGCCGACGGTCACGGAGCCGACCGATATTGTTTTTGTCATTTTTCTCTCGTACATGGCATTACCCCGTTATGAGTCTGGCTATATCGTTATACATGATAAACGCCATCAGCAGCAGAAGAAGGATCATGCCGCCGGCGTGGATATAGCCTTCGTATTTAGGATCGAGCCTGCGGCGCGTTACGGCCTCGATAATAACAGTCACTATCATGAGAAACACTCTGCCGCCGTCAAGCGCCGGTATGGGCAGCATATTCATTATTGCAAGGTTTATCGCAATAAACGCAGAGAAATACAGCATTGAGTAAATAGCGTCGGCAGTGCTTGCCGCGCTTGAGCCGACCTCGTTCATCATGTCAACTATGCCGACCGGTCCCGCCATATCGTCAACGCCGACGGCACCGTGGATGAGGTCGCCCAGTCCGAGCCATACAAGGCGTGAAAACTCCATTGCGGTGTTCCATGTGTACCTGAGCTTTGCGCCGAAGTCGGCTTCGCATATACCCCATGTAAAGCCGTATTTCATTCCCTGCTCGGTCTCTACCGCACGGGTCAGCTCCATATCGTTGAGCTCTACCTTTTCCCCGTCGCGGATGACAACTATGTCGTAAACTCCGTCGCCTCGCTCAAGGAACATTGAAACATCGCTGTTTAAATATATGCGGTGTCCGTCGATACTGTAAAACCTGTCTCCGACCTGAAACGCGTTCTCGCCGCTGTATGGACAGCCGTCGATAAAATCGCCGATAACCGGCTCTATAAAGCCCTGTGCCGGCGCATACATGATAACAATGAGCGCGACACCGAGCACGAAGTTCATAAACGAGCCCGCGCACAGTATGACAAGCTTCTTCCAGAAGCCCTGATTTACAAAGGCTCTGGGATCCTCGGACTCCTCGTCCTCGCCCATAGCGCAGAAGCCTCCCAGCGGCAGGATGCGCAGCGAATACTGCGTCTCGCCCTTCTGCTTTTTGAATATGGCCGGACCCATGCCTATCGAGAACTCATCCACGCGCACGCCGCAGGCCTTAGCCGCCGAGAAATGGCCGAACTCATGTATGGCGATAAGCACGCCGAACATTATTATTGCGATAACGATATACATTAGGAAAAATGCTCCCTGACAAATACTCTGGCCTGCTCGTCGGCATCCAGTACAGCCTCAAGGTCGGGCTTATTAACTATTTCTATGCTCTCGACCGCCTGCAAAGCACAGTCATATATCTGGTTATAGCCGAGACGGTGGTTGAGAAACATCGAGACTGCGACCTCGTTTGCCGCGCTCATGATGCACGGTGCAGTGCCGCCGCGCCGTGCGCAGTCCATGGCAAGCTTCAGGCACGGTGTTTTTTCATAATCGGGCGCTTCAAAGCTCATATCCTTCATTGCATAAAAATCAAGCTGTGCAAAGGGCGATGCCTTGCGCTCGGGATAGGTCATGGCAAGCTGTATCGGCAGCCCCATATCAGGAACTCCGAGCTGCGCAATGACCGTTCCGTCAACGAGCTCGACCATGGAGTGGACGATGCTCTGCGGATGCACGACGACCTGAATATCGTCCGGACTTACGCCGAACAAATGCATGGCCTCTATAAATTCGAGTCCCTTATTCATCATCGTGGCAGAGTCTACGGATATCTTCGCGCCCATGCTCCAGTTCGGGTGCTTTACCGCCTGCTCGGGCGTTACATGCTCAAGCTCTGCGCGGCTTTTGCCCCTGAACGGGCCGCCGCTGCCCGTGAGCAGGATCTTTTTAAGCTCACCCTTCTGCCTTCCCATAAGGCACTGAAAGATAGCCGAATGCTCCGAATCGACGGGGACTATCTCCGCTCCTGCGGCTGCGGCTGCCGGCATGACGATCTCGCCTGCGCACACGAGCGTTTCCTTGTTTGCAAGCGCTATGCGCTTTTTTTCGCTTATGGCCGCAAGCGTCG
>CAVHZB010000046.1:0-13017 GCA_963640555.1 Phascolarctobacterium succinatutens | reverse complement strand
TCTCCTCCCGCGCAAGATAACCATAATTCCATAAAGCATTAAAAAACGCGGCTAAGGCCGCGTTTTTTGTTATATCCGCTATATTCTATATGATAACGGTGAAGGTGCTGCCCTCTCCGGGGGTCGAAGCAAGCGAAACACTGCCGCCGTGCAGCTCTGCTATCTCCTTTACGAGCGGCAGTCCGAGTCCGTTTCCGACATTCTCGCCGTGCGACGGATCCGCCTGCCAGAAGCGCAGCCATATCTTATCCTGCTCCTCGGGGGCAATGCCTATGCCGTCGTCACGCACTGAGAGCACGGCTTTTCCGTCAACTGACTTCAGTGACAGCCATATGTGCCCGTTCTCCCTGCCGTAGCGGTAGGCGTTCTGCAAAAGATTCTGCACAAGGCTTGCCATGAGCGGCGTGTTGAATTTCGCCGCAACGCCGTCGGCAATGTCGGTAATGAGCGTTATGCCGCGCTTCTGCTCCGGCATATAGTCCTCGCATGCCTCGCGCACGAGCTCACTGAGATCACCCTCTCCGAGAGCATACCTCTCCGTGCCCTGCTGGAGCCTTGTGAGGTCAAGCAAATGGTTTACAAGGCAGGACATGTGGTCCGCCTGCTCGTCTATAATGCCGATGGTTTTTACAAAATCCCCGCGCGTGAGGTCCTTGCGCAGAGCTCTGTCACAGCTCGCGCGGATGACCGTTATGGGTGTGCGCAGCTCATGGCTTGCATCGGAGGTAAATTGCTTTTCGGCTTTGAACGAACGCTCCAGACGGTCAAACATCCCGTCAAATGTGTCTGACAGCGCCATCATCTCAGACGATCCCTTTTTTAACGCTATGCGCTGAGTGAGGTCATCGCCGTCGTTTATGGAGTTTGCGGTGCGGATTATTTTCTCAATGGGCGCGAATACGCTTTTTGCTATTAGCCAGCCGCCGCCTATGCTCACTATGAGAAGAAACGGCAGGAGCATGAAGGTCATGACGGTGACGGTATGCGCGGCTCCGGAGTCGTCATTTGCGGGGACTATGCCTCTTATCCATATCACGGAGCTGTCGGAGATCTTCAGGTGCGCGTCGTATATGAAAAACTCGTCCGAGTCGACCACTATGCTCTGGAGGTCGTATTCGTTAAACGGAACATCGGCAGGTGTCAGCTCGTCCACCGTAAGCCCGCGCAGCAGCGTGCCGTCTTCGTCGTAAAATGCGCAGTACACTCCGCGGGTAAAAAAGTCCACATCATTCCAGTCAACGGCGCCGCTCTCGTACTCGAAATTTTTTTCGTTGTCAAGAACGGTCTCGACGAGCCGCTCTGCCGGATCGTCAACAAGCCCCGTTTCATCCACCCAGATGACAAAGCCAAGTGTCACTATCGAAAGCAGGAGCATCATAGCCGCTATCCAGACGGTCAGTCTCAGCTTAGCTGACATTTCAGTCCTCCTTGAGCACCCAGCCTATGCCCCAGACCGTGCGTATGAGCTTTTTATCAAATCCCTCGTCTATCTTCCTGCGCAGGTAGCCTATATATACATTGACGACATTCGAGCCGCCCTCGTATTTATAGTTCCAGAGGTTATTTTCTATCTGCTCGCGCGAGAGCACCATGCCCTTGTTGCGGATCATGTACTCAAGCAGGGCAAACTCCTTTGCCGTCAGCTCTATTTCACGACCGGCGCGGCTGACGCGCTTTGCGGCGGTATCAACGCGCAGATCCGCAAGCTCGTACACATTCGAGCGGTTGCCGCTTGTCTTGCGCGTCATGACATGTATAACGGCGATGAGCTCGCGGAAGTCGAAGGGCTTTACCATGTAATAGTCCCCGCCGCACTCAAGCCCCTTGACCTTGTCCGCAACGCCGTCGCGGGAGGTGAGGTACACCACCGGCGTTTTGCAGCCGCGCTCGCGCAGCACCTTCACGAGCTCAAAGCCGTCCATCCTCGGCATCATGATATCAAGCACTATGACATCGTAGTTTGCGCATTCGCACAATTCAAGTGCTTCAAGCCCGTTAAAGCATGAATCGACGCTGTAGCCCTCGTCCAGTATTGCCTCCGAGATCATCCTGTTTAAATGCTTTTCATCCTCGACAACCAGCGTTCTCACGGAAAAGTCCCCCTAAAATCACAATTTCCATCTCATTTTATTTGTAAGGAATAATCTTGTCAATGCCCTCTAATTCATTTCTAATATTTAAGACTTAAAGTGACAGTGGGTAATAGTATGCCCATCGGAGTTTTGCGCTCATTTCCAAGGAGCATACCGCCGATATGACACTCTCAAGGAGAAAGGTATATGAAAAATAAGGTTAAAAGAGCACTGAGCCTTTTGCTCTGCGCGGCAATGGTGCTCGGACTTTTCGGCATTGCGCCCACGGCTATGGCGCTCGACAGCTGCGGTTATGACTGCGACGGCTCGGTCGAGCAGCTTCTTGAGGCCGAGAGCGACGCGACGGAAGGGCAGTGCTACCGGATAGTCAATAACGATGACATCATAGCCCTTGCCGACTATGTCGCCGCCGGAAGGAATACGAAGGGAGTTACCTTCTATCTGAAAGCGGATGTCGATATGCGCAAGAATACATGGAACGGCATCGGCACGGTCGAGCATCCGTTCGAGGGGACACTCGACGGCTGCGGCTTTGCGGTGGTAGGGCTCATAACATATCTGTTTGCCTATGCCGGCACGGATGCCGCCATTATAAACCTCGGCGTAAACGGTGTTTCAAACGGTGCCGATGCCGCGGGCATAGCCTCGCACCTTTCAGGCACGATAGCAAACTGCTGGAATGCGGTCAGGGTAAACGGTACCGGAAATAACGGCGGTCTGGCGGCGGTCGTTGAAGGCGGAAGGATAGTCAACAGCGCAAACTACGCCAAGGTGAGCGGAACCGGAAATGTCGGCGCCGTGGCCGGCAAGATAACGAATGCCGAGATAAGCGATGTATATTATACCTATTACAGCGCGGATAAGAACATAGGCAGTACCGACGGCGGCAGCAGCGTTGACACCATGCGATTTGCGTCGAGCCCTACCATGTGTCCGACCGAGGAGGAAAAGACCGTGGGCTCCGTCACGAGCGACGACCTCATGCAGCTTCTCAATGCGTGGATAGCCGCCGACGGCGGCGCAAAATGGCGCAAGTGGGTGTTTGACGCATCGGCAGAAACGATAGAGCGCACCGGCGGGAAGTACCCCGTACAGGCATATCCCGGCTATGCCGCCGAGGAGCCGGTGTATAAAAACAGTGTGCCGATGGCAACTCTGTATGAGTCTCAGGCGGATGCCCAGGAGGGCGTCTGCTACAGCATCGGTGATGTGAAGGAGCTCGAAATGCTCGCAAACTTCGTAAACGAGGGGCATAATACCGAGGGCGCTACATTCTTCCTGACCGGCGACCTCAGCATCGTTATAAACGGTTCGTTCTATAAGGGCGAGAGCTGGGTGCCTATCGGCAGCAGCGAGCAGAACAGCTTCAAGGGCACCTTTGACGGTCAGGGCTTTGTCATAAACGAGCTCATAATCACTAAATGCAATGATCCCTCCGGTCTGTTCGGCTATGTAAACAGCTCCAAGGCAGTCATAAAGAATGTCGGAGTCGGCGGAGGCATAACCGCGAATGCGTATGCCGGCGGCATCGTCGGTTATCTCAAGGCCGGCACGGTCGAAAACTGCTGGGTTGGCATGAATGTAAACGGCGATAAGGCGACCGGCGGCATAGTCGGCTATGCTGACAGCGGCAATGTGTATAACTGCGCATTTTTCGCAAACGCTGCGGATAACCATAAATACGGCGCCATCGTCGGCGAGGCGACAGAAAACACCAATGTCCGCTACTGCTATTACAGCAGCGACAACTCTGCGGTGTCGGGAACTCCCGAGGAGGGCAACTATCAGATAAATGTGCCGTTTAAGGTCACAAACGGTGTGTATACGCTCACAAGATCGGTAAACATAAACGGCAATAAAACGCTCAAGGTGCTCAATGCGCTCAACTACTGGGTCGACACGCTCGGCGCAGATCAGAATATGCGCCATTGGAAGCAGGATGCGTCGCCCGACAGCGTTGCGCGCCTGCGCGGTACATTTCCGGCGCATATCTATTATAACGATCCGACTCAGCTTGAATACATAAAGGAGACCGACGAGGAGCTCGACCGCACGGATAATCCGTACAATGTCGTATACAAGCGCACGGCCACTATGACCGAGCTCTACGACAGCAAGACCGACGCCATAGCCGGCGGCAACTACAGCATATCCACCGGCGACGAGATGGGGCTTCTGTCAAAGTATGTTCAGGAGGGCTATTCGACAAAGAATGCAAACTTCTACCTGACGGGAAATATAAACATCGCCACTCAGGGCATAGATGTCGAGGGTGCCGGCTGGGTGCCTATCGGAACGACGCTCAACAACCATCAGGGCATACAGACCATAACATATTTCCGAGGAAATTTTGACGGCTGCGGCTACACGGTGAGCGGGCTTTACATCGTGTCGGACTTCATCGACATGGCAGGTCTGTTCGGTCAGTGCTGGGGCAGCACGATCAAGAATCTCGGTGTGGCGGGCGAAATGCTCGCCGATGACGAGGTTGGCGGCATCGTCGGCAGGGCAAACGGCTGCACCATCGAAAACTGCTGGTCATCCGTTATAATCCAGGCGTCCACCGAGGTCGGCGGCATCGTCGGTTATGCCCACAATTCCACAATATCCAACTGCGCAGCCTACGGACCGCTGTACACCACCAGCGATGAGGGCGAAAAGGCGGGCTTTGTCGGCAGGGCAAACGGCTCGACCTTCAATAACTGCTACTATCTGTACGGTCTTATTGACGATTTCTGCAACAAAACGGATAAGGACAGCGTTTTTAACGACTGCATGTACTTCAGATACGACACCGACGGCGACCAGAAGTGTACGCTTCAAAAGGCGATAACCGTTGACAGCTATACAGGCGACGATATGCTTGAGGCGCTCAACGCATGGGTCTACAAGCAGGACTGCGAGCTGTACTGCACATGGCATATCGCCTCGTCCATAAACGAGATACCCGGAGCAAACGGCTATTTTCCGGTGCTCATGAATCCCTCTGTAAACGGTCCTGAGGAGGATGAGGAATATTGCGGAGACTACACCGCGACAAATACCATGAGTGCCCTTTACAGCACCCGAAGCGACGGTATCGAGGGCAGCTGCTACAGTATAAGCAACATGGACGATCTCATAGCCTTCAGAAAGTATGTAAACGAGGGCTACAAGACCCGCAAGATCATATTCTTCATGACCCGCGACATCGACATGAGCTACACCTACTCGGCAGCCAGCGGCACCTCATGGACTCCCGTCGGAACGGTAAAGGATCCGTTCAAGGGCATATTCGACGGTCAGGGCTATACGATAAAATATCTTTACATTTCAAGCTATGCCGACGATCAGGGCTTCTTCGGACAGGTCACCGGCACGGATGCCGTAATTAAGAACCTCGGCATAAGCGGCTCTGTCACGGCAAAGGGCGTTAACACCGCCGCAATATGTGCCGACTTCAACTTCGGCACCATCGCAAACTGCTGGACGAGCTGTGAGGTCGCCGGCGCCGCCAATACCGGCGGAATAATAGGCGGCGGCAACATGGGCACGGTCGTAAACTGCACCAGCTACGGCGCCGTCATCGGCGCATCGACCTACGGCGCGATAGCCGGTGCACCGGTCGGCACAAAGCTTCAGTACTGCTATTACCTGTACGGCTCCTGCCAGCAGGGCTATCCCACCGACGGAGACTACAGCGTTATCTATCCCACGGTGCAGAGCTTTAACGGTACCGGCGCAGTATGCATCCTCGGAGACTATGTCACCGTCGAGGGCACCCGCACAAAGAATGCCTCCGGTGCGCTCAAGCTCTATGTCGATGCCCACCCCGAGATAAATTACTGCTACTGGGGCATAGGCGATTCCGAGGAGTACTACCTTATGGGAGTTACCGGATTTCCGGTGCTCATCTCGGCATCGAATACCAAGGGCGAGCATGATTATAAGGTGGCTCAGGCTGAGTTTAACGGCAAGCAGTATTACTCTGTCGTGACCGCCGTAAATGATGCGAACGCCTATGAGGGCGGCGGCACGGTGAAGCTGCTTGTAAACGCCCAGCTCAAGAACAGGGAGGATATAACGCTCGACGATGATGTCACCGTCGACACCTCCGATTTCTCGCTTATCATCATGTCCAATGTGTCCGTCAAGAGCCTCAATCAGCTTCTCGGTACATACATCATCAAGGACGGCGGTCTTATAAACCTTGACGGCAGGAAGTTTATATATTCCAGCCGCGATGCCGATGATTCATGCAGCAGCGAGCTCTACGGTAAGGAGAGCCTTACCGTTCAGATAAAAAAGACGGATGATCCCGCGGCATATGACCTCACGCTGCGCAGCGGCGAGTTTATCGTCAATGCCGCCCTCGACTCAGGAAATCCGCATAAGATCCCCGGCGGCAGCAAGCTCACCGTTCACGAGAAGGCAACTCTGAATATAGAGAAAAACGCCCGCATCAGAACCACCGGAGGAGCCGAGGTATATGACTATGGTACGATAAAGATCGGCAACGCAACGCTCGACCGCAATAAGGGCAGCCGTATGGTCGGTGTGTTCGAGGATGATAACGGCAAGGTGAGCCTTCCGTTTATCTACTATGAGGGCTACCATCTGACCGGCTGGTCCGACGGCACCAATACATATCCCGCCGGCAGCACTGTTGATGTTCCCGCCGCAAAGACCTTCACCGCTGTATGGAGCCTCGGCGACCGTGACGATCCGTATCCCGGCGATGACTCCTACGACGATAACGACGAGCCTGTGTATAACATCAAGATGACCGTTATCCAGTCCGAGGGCGGCAGTATAAGTCCCGAATCCATAAATGCCGCAAAGGGTGAGAGCCTCAGCTTTAAGGTAACGCCGAACAGCGGGTATTATATCAAGAATGTGCTCGTTGACGGAAAGAGCGTGAGTCTCGACGAGGACGGCTATTACACCTTTGTCAGCATCGGTGAGGATCACAGCATCACAGCACTTTTTGCAAAGAACGCAAATCAGGCTTACGACGGCTACCGTATGAGCTTTACTGATGTAACGCGCGATGACTGGTACTATAACAATGTCCGGTTTGTATGCAGCATGGGACTTATGAACGGCACGAGCGATACGCTGTTTTCACCCGACGAGCAGACGAGCCGCGCCCAGTTCATAACCGTTTTGTGGCGCCTGTCGGGCTCGCCGGTAATGCCGGGAGATACCTGCCGGTTCACCGATGTCCCGAGCGGGAGCTACTATTACGAAGCGGTGCGATGGGGCGTTGCATACGGAATAGTAAACGGCTACTCCGCGACATCGTTCGGTCCGAATAACAGCATAACGCGCGAGCAGCTTATAACCATGCTCTTCCGCTATGCGAAAAACTATGCGGGAGACGATGTTTCGCTGTATGACAGCACAAATATCCTCGGCTACTCCGATGTTCTGCAAATATCCCGCGGTATGACGCAGGCGTTCCAATGGGGCATAGGCGCGGGTATCATAAACGGCACGAGCGATACGACGCTCACGCCGCAGGGTACCGCGACCCGAGCACAGGTAGCGGCCTTCCTTTCACGCTACTGCAACAAATTCGTGCTTAAGATACCCGTTATAATGAACTGAGAAATTCGTAAAAGCATGGGCTTTAAGCACGCATCAGTGCTCGGATAAAATAAAATAAAAATGAGTCATGACCACCCATTTTGCAGGTGGTCATGACTATATCTATATGTGTTATGTTATATTATAAGACCGTACTTGTCACACATGGGCAGGAGCTCGTCATCGGAAAGCGCGCCCTCGTACAGAGCTCTGCCCTGATACACCCTGAGCGCGGACTCGAGCAGCTCGGCGTTATCGCATACGAGGCATAGCGGCTTTGTGATCATGTACTGGAAATCGCCGAGCGCCTCAACATCGTCCCACGAACCGATGCGTATGCCCACGAGCTCAAGCTCCGAGTCCATCGCGTCGGAAAGCTCGTCCTCAAAGCCATCGCCGGGCTCAATGATTTTTCCGCAGCAGGTATCCACGGGGAGATATGCCGGCAGCTTTTCCGTCGAAGCAGGCAGCATATCGGCATGCAGCGGTGACGGCACCTGCACGGCGGCACTCGCGAGAGCTGCTTTCAGTGCGGCGATGTGTTCGGCGGTCGTACCGCAGCAGCCGCCGAATATACACACTCCGGCGGCGAGCATCTCCGGCACCAGCGCCACAAACTCGTCCGGCGGGCAGTCGTAAACTGTTTTGCCGTCTATGATCTCAGGCATGCCGGCGTTGGGCTTTGCGATGAGCGGAACGCGCGCAAACTCGCGCAGCCGCTTTAACTGAGAAAGCATCTGTTCCGGACCTGCGGAGCAGTTCAGTCCGAATGCGTCTATGCCCATGCCCTGAAGCACGGTGAGTGCGGCGGTGATATCCGTACCCGACAGGCTCCTGCCGTTTTCGTCGCAGGTGAAGGTCACGAATATGGGCTTATCGCTCACACTGCGCACCGCGAGAACGGCGGCGCGCGCATCGGAAAGCGTCATCATGGTTTCGATGACAAAGAGATCGACCCCCGCCTTCTCAAGTCCGGCGGCCTGCTCGGTATAAATATCGACAAGCTCCTCGAACGATGTCTCGCCGAGAGGGGAGAGAAACAGACCGGTCGGGGAGATGTCGCCCGCAACGAGCGCCTTTCCCCCGGCGGCTTTTTCTGAAAGCTCCGCAAGCCGGAGGTTATACTCGGCGGTCTTGTTGAAAATGCCGTGCTCCTCAAGCTTTCTGCGGTTTGCGCCGAAGCTGGGGGAGTAAAGAACATCGCTTCCGGCGCTCACATATGAGCTCTGTATGTCGATAATGCTGTCAGGGTGCTCGAGCACCCATTGTTCGGCGCTCACATCGCCGGTGAAGCCGCGCTTCTGGAGCTCGGTGCCTGTTGCACCGTCAAGAATGAGCGGAAATTTTATCTGCATGGTACTACCTCCGTATACTCTCTTTAAAATGTCATGTTCTCGGTGAAATACTGTGTGAAATCCTGTCTGCCGGACAGCTCTGTATAATCGCATTTTTTGGCGATATCAAGCAGGTCGCCGCGCCTTTCGGAGCTCAGGACTGCCATTGAGGCGCCGGCAAGCGAGGTGTTCCCAAGACAGTGAAGCAGACCTTTGCCGAGTCTCGGCAGCATGCCTATATCCATTGCACTGCCGATGTCGATGTATGTTCCGAAGCCGCCCGCGATATAAACGCCGTCGAGCTCCTCGGCTTTCATGCCGCGGCTGTTTAAAAGCACCTGCACGCCCGCGGCGACCGCAGCCTTGGCAAGCTGCAGATTGCGCACATCCGCTGCCGTGAGATAAACCTCGGAGCTAAGGTGGAAAACACCGTTTCCGTTACCGTCGGCGGTGACATACCTTCGCATTTTCTCCGGCACCTCGCACGGCGGCAGCAGCCTTCCGCCCTCGTCAATGACTCTGAGCCTTATAAGCGCCGCCGCAAGATCTATAAGACCGGAGCCGCACAGCCCGCGAGGCTTTCCACCGCCGATAACATCGTATAAAAACCCGTTGTCATAGCGTACATGGCTTATCGCACCGTCGATGCCCGCCATACCGCAGCTTATACCTGCGCCCTCGAATGCGGGACCGGATGCAACGGCACAGCAGGTAAAGCCGTCTCGGCCTCCTATAGCCATTTCTCCGTTCGTGCCTATATCGAGAAACAGAAAGCGGCCGTCCTTTTTATAAAGCCCCGATGCGAGCAGCCCCGCGGTTATATCGCCGCCGACATACCCCGCTATGCACGGAGCGTAGACAAGCTGTGCGCCGAGCAGCCTGTCATGCACAGGCTCCCGGAACAGAGTTTCGGGCTTAAACGGAGCCACCGCTATGCTTTTTACCGCATAGCCTGCAAATATGTGCTGCATCACGGTATTTCCGGCGATAATTACAGCTTTGAGCTCACTGAGCTCATACTCGCGCATAAGCTGCATGATCAGCTCCGATACCTGCTTCCTTATGCAGTCCGACAGCGTTTTCAAGCCGTCCGGATCGTCGAGCGTGTGCTGTATGCGGCTTATGACATCAGCCCCGTATGCCGCCTGTGCATTCCAGCGGCTCACTGTACCTAGCTCACACGATGAGGAAAGCTCGTACAGCCTTACGGCAACGGTTGTTGTGCCGAGGTCAACGGCGGCGGCATATCCGGTTTCGCACGAGGCTGCGGCGGGGATATCGACGGTATCGGTAAGTATCATGCCGCCGGAGGTCTCGGACAGCGTTACTATATCACCGTCAAACGGAACGGTCTTACACGCCAGCCGCGAAACGGAGTTTACGCTCACCCTGCACTTGCCGCATTTGCCGCGTCCGCCGCACGCTGCCGGAATGCTTATGCCGGCGCGGCGCAGAGCGCTCAAAAGAGTTTCGCCTGCGTCAAGGTTCACAGCAAAAGATTTATCGCCGCATATGACCTGGATGCTTGACACGGACTTCACCCCTTAATATAATATGACATATTACATATAATTTTTAGCAGTACTTATCTGCTTTGTCAAGAGGCATTGACGATATGACCGATATGATGACGCTTGCAAAGGAAAACGGCTTTTCACATATTGCGTATGCCGATATGTCGGCCTTCGTGCCGATGCCGGATATAAGAAAAATGTGCGCCGCCGACCGCTGCGGAAAATGGAACAAAAGCTGGGCGTGTCCGCCTGCCTGCGGCAGCCTTGAGGCGGCATCGGAGCAGCTTCGGCGGTATAAATGCGGCATTCTCGTCCAGACCACGGGCGAGCTTGCCGATGAGCTTGATTATGAAGGGATGCAGGAGATATCAAGGCGGCATAAGCGCAGCTTTTCAGACCTTGCGCGGCAGGCGAGAATACTTTGCCCCGACTGCCTCCCGCTCACGGCGGGCACCTGCAATATATGCTCAAAATGCACATATCCGCACAGACCTTGCCGCTATCCGTCAAAGCGCCTTTCGTCCATGGAGGCTTACGGTCTGTGGGTCAGCGATATATGTATCCGATCGGGACTTGGATATAATTACGGCGCACGCACAATGACCTATACATCATGCGTGCTTTATAACGAGGAGTGATAAAAATGCAGACACCGAAGGAAATTTTTTTAGAGCTTTTAAAGCCGGACGGTCAGCCTGAGCGCGCTCTCAAGCAATATGAAGCGCTGTATATGTGCTTGTACGATCCCATAAACATTTATCTTCGCGGCAACCGCCGGCGCGGTACCGTCAGCGTCGACCGCTGGGGGACTACGATCAGCTTTCCGGAGGATGCACCCGGAGCGATACCGATGAACCACGGCGACCTCGCCGTCTGCCCCGATATAACCCGCTGGCGTGAAACGGTCCACGCGCCGGATCTTGCCGCAAACTGTGCTGAGGGGTGGGAGGAGTGCCGCAAAAAAGCGCGTGAGGCAGCCGGCAGCGACAAGCTGCTCACAGGCTTCATGGGTACCGGGATATTTGAGCAGTGCCACTTTCTCATGGGCTTTGAGGATACGCTCACAAATTTCTATGAGCACCCGACCGAGATGCACGAGCTCATTGAGTATATAACCGAGTACCGTCTTGCCTATGTAAAGCAGCTCATTGATGGGCTCCGCCCCGATGTTATCTTCTCGCACGACGACTGGGGCACGAAAAATGCCCTGTTCATGAACCCGGATATGTGGCGCGAGTTCTTTAAGGAGCCCTACCGCCGGTTTTACGGTTATATCCGCTCACGCGGCTGCATAGCCATCCACCATGCCGACTCCTACCTCGTTCCGATAGTCGAAGATATGGCGGAGATCGGCATTCAGGTCTGGCAGGGCACTCTGCCGGACAACGATATTCCCGCACTGCAGCGTCATTTGAAGGGCAAGCTCGTTCTCATGGGAGGCATGGGTGCGGCTATAGACAGAGCCGACGCAGCTCCCGAGGACATACTTGCCTATGCCCGCAATACGCTCGACACCTGCTGCCCCGGCGGACACTTCATACCTTCGATAACCTACGGCGTGCCCGGTGCGGTATTCCCGCATGTGGATCGCTATATAGATCAGGCGATAGACGAGTATAACGCAAAGCTGCATGTGCCGCACTATGATCTGCCGCCGGTACCGCGCCGCGCGGTCGGAAAAGCCTTCGCAGCTGCCGAAAAAAAGCCGGAGGAGCGGGAGCAGGAGCAGGAGGGAAGTATATTCGGCTCGATAGCCTCCGCCGTAAAGCGCGGTCAGCAGAAAAAGCTGATAACGCTCATTCAAAAGGCTCTCGACGAAGGTACCGACGCACAGGATATACTGTCGCAGGGACTTATAAGGGGCATGAACGAGCTCGGCGAGGACTTTTCGGCAAACAGGGCGTTCGTTCCCGAAATGCTCATAGCCGCAAGGTGCATGGCGGCGGCCACCGCACTTTTGAAGCCGTATATGGTCGATGCCGGCGGCAATGCCCGCAGCATCGGCAGGGCGTGCATCGGAACGGTGCGCGGAGATATGCACGATATAGGCAAAAACCTCGTAAAGATAATGTTCGAGGGCAGCGGCATTGAGGTCATAGACCTCGGCGCGGACACCGCTCCGGAGAAATTCGTGGAAACCGCGCTTGAAAATGATTGCAGCATTATTGCCTGCTCATCGCTGCTGACAACGACAATGCAGGAAATGCGCAGGGTCGTTGAGCTTGCCAAACAGGCGGGTATACGCGAAAAGGTGACCATAATGGTCGGCGGAGCTCCCATAAGTCAGAGCTTCTGCGACGAGATCGGTGCCGATATATACACCCCCGATGCCGCGGCTGCCGCGCGCGAGGCCGTGAGGATACTTGAAAAGAACTGAATGAGGTGCAAAAGGAGAGACTTTTTCTGTAGATGAGCTGAGACTGTACTCAAAGCTTATTGCAAGATACATAAAAGCTGACAATTAAATTTATATGATTTAAACAAACTTCGGAAAACGACAAGATATTT
>CAVHZB010000045.1:0-16323 GCA_963640555.1 Phascolarctobacterium succinatutens | reverse complement strand
TGTTAGTCAAGAACGTAGAAAAGAAAGACTCCAAGACCGCCAGCTTTCAGGTCGAGGTTGACGCAAAGGAATTTGACGAGGCAGTAACTAAAGCATTTAACAAGAATAAGGGCAGCATCTCCATCCCCGGATTCAGACAGGGTAAGGCACCCCGCGCAGTCGTTGAGGGCATGTACGGCAGCGATGTTTTTTATCAGGATGCTATTGATTCCCTCATTGCTCCGGCATACGAGCACGGCTACGATAACTGCGGTCTGCGCATAATTGGTAAGCCCGGTGTTTCCAATATGGATCTTTCAGATGAGAAGGTCCTTACACTCACCTTTGATGTAGAGCTCTACCCCGAGGTAACTCTCGGTGAGTACAAGAACCTCAGCGCAGTCAAGGAGACCTTTATCATCACCGAGGAGGATGTTGACGGTCAGATCGACGGTGTCCGCAAGCGCAACGGCAGAGTTATCGACCTTGAGCGCGAGGCTCAGATGGGCGATACCGCAGATATCGACTTCGTCGGCACTCTCGACGGCGCAGCCTTTGACGGCGGCAGCGCAGAGGGCTACGAGCTCGAGCTCGGCTCGAACACCTTTGTTCCCGGCTTTGAGGAGCAGATAGTCGGCATGAATATCGGCGATGAGAAGGATATAAACATAACCTTCCCCGATGATTATACCCCTGAGATGGCAGGTAAGGATGTAGTATTCAAGGTAAAGCTCAACGGTCTGTCAATGACCGAGCTCCCCGAGCTTGACGATGATTTCGTTCAGGATGTCTCCGAGTTCAACACCGTTGAGGAGTACAGAGCAGACACACGCAAGGACATGGAGCGCGTCATGCAGGAGCAGATGGATGCAAAGTGGCGCACCGCTATCATGACCAAGGCATGCGACAACATGACCGTTGAGATCCCCGAGAGCATGATGGAGGAGAAGATCGACGAGCTCATCCGCAGCTATGCGGCAAACTTCGGTCTTACAGACCCGAAGATGAGCACCGACGACATAAAAAAGATGATGGGTCTCGACGAGGAAGCAATAAATGCTACCATCCGTCCCGCAGCAGAGTACCAGATAAAGCAGGAGCTGCTGCTTGACGCTATCGTCACCGCCGAGAATATAGAGGTCACCGACGAGGAGCTTGAGGATTACATCAAGGGTGCTGCCGAGACTGTCGGCGCGACCGCAGATCAGATCCGTCAGTACTTCGGCGAGGAGTATATCAAAAACGAGTTCAAGAAGGAAAAGGCAAGCAAGATCGTTATCGAGTCCGCTGCCGAGGAGGCGCCTGAGGCGGCTCCCGAAGCAGAGGCCGAATAATCCGCTTGATTTTCGGATATGATCTCCTGGATAAGCAAACCAAAACGAAAGGAGACTTTATTATGAGTTTAGTACCCTATGTTGTTGAGCAGACAAGCCGCGGAGAGCGTTCGTATGATATTTTCTCCAGACTGCTGAATGACCGCATCATCATGCTGTCCGAGGAAGTTAATGACACGACTGCAAGCCTTGTCGTGGCGCAGCTTCTCTATCTCGAGGCGCAGGATCCCGATAAGGACATAATGTTCTACATCAACAGTCCCGGCGGAAGTGTTACCTCCGGCATGGCCATATACGATACCATGCAGTACATTAAGCCGGATGTATCGACGATATGCATCGGCATGGCGGCATCAATGGGCGCGTTCCTGCTGTCAAGCGGTGCCAGGGGCAAGCGATTAGCGCTGCCTAATGCGGAGATAATGATCCACCAGCCATCCGGCGGCAGTCAGGGACAGTGCACCGACATCCAGATACAGGCCGAGCAGATACTCAAGATAAAGAAGAATCTGAACAGGATCCTTGCCGAAAACACCGGTAAGGACATTGCGGTCGTTGAAAAGGATTGCGAGCGCGACCACTTCATGTCCGCGCAGGAAGCCCTGGAATACGGCATTATCGACAGGGTTATAACCAGACGATAACTGTATGGGGGAACTGTTTGTTCCCCCATATTCACACTTTTTAACTTGAGGTACAAATATGGCAAGAACAGACGACAGAAAGAGCATTCGCTGCTCCTTCTGCGGAAAAACACAGGCGCAGACCGGCAGACTCATCGCCGGCAACGGTGCATATATCTGCGATGAGTGCATTAACCTTTGCATGAGCATAATTGCCGAGGATGATGAGCTCCCGATGCATGACAGTGCCGGAAATCGCATCAGATTTGAAGATCTTCCGAAGCCTGCCGAGATAAAGGCAAAGCTCGACGAATATATCGTAGGGCAGGATAGGGCAAAGGTCGTCCTTTCGGTCGCGGTGTATAACCACTATAAGCGTATCCTCTATGCCGGAGATAACGATGTTGAGCTGCAAAAGAGCAATATTCTGCTCATCGGTCCTACAGGCAGCGGCAAAACGCTTTTTGCGCAGTCTCTTGCGAAAATGCTCAATGTTCCGTTTGCCATTGCGGATGCAACCACTCTCACCGAGGCGGGCTATGTCGGCGAGGATGTAGAAAACATACTCCTGCGGCTTCTGCAGGCGGCGGATTTCGATGTTGAACGCGCCGAAAAGGGTATAATATATATAGACGAGATCGACAAGATCGCCCGCAAGAGCGAAAATACATCCATAACCCGAGATGTTTCCGGTGAGGGTGTTCAGCAGGCACTTTTGAAGCTCCTTGAGGGCACGGTCGCCAATGTCCCGCCTCAGGGCGGACGCAAGCATCCCCATCAGGAATTTATAAAGGTCGACACGACAAACATTCTTTTCATATGCGGCGGCGCCTTCGACGGTCTTGATAAGATAATCGAAAAGCGGACGGATAAGAAGAGTATGGGGTTTGGAGCGGAGATAAAGAGCTCGACCGAACGCGATGTGGGCGAGCTTTTAAAGCAGGCGCAGCAGCACGATCTGCTCAAATTCGGCATAATCCCTGAGCTTATAGGCAGACTTCCTGTCATTGCACCGCTCACCTCGCTCAAGCGCGAGGACCTCGTGCGCATACTTACGGAACCCAAAAACGCCATGACCAAGCAGTATGAGGCGCTTATGAGCTATGACGGAGTTGAGCTCACCTACGAGAAGAATGCTCTCGAGGCCGTTGCCGACAAAGCCATTGAGATGAAGATCGGAGCCCGCGGTCTGCGGAGCGTTATGGAAAGCATTATGACCGATATCATGTATACCGTTCCGTCCGAGCACGATATTGAAAAGGTGATCGTAACGGAGGATTGTGTCCGTAACGGAACCAGCCCCGAAATAATCAGAAAATGACACATTATCGCAGCAAGACGGGGCTTGCCTGTCTTGCTGCGCATGTTTTTTTAAGTCCCTCATAAGGAGTAAGCATATGAGCATAAAAGACAATGACCGTCAGATGGCTATACTGCCGCTGCGCGGACTTAACATATTTCCCGGAATGCTCCTGAGCTTTGATGTTGAGCGCCCGATGTCGCTTGCCGCTCTCAACAGCGCGGCGACTGCCGATCAGGAGATATTCCTTGTGACCCAAAAGGACATTTCAAATGATATGCCCGGCTTTGACGATCTGTATGAATACGGCGTTGTATGCCGTATCCGCCAGCTCGTCCGTCAGCCGGGGAGTAAGCTGTGCAAGGTCATGGCCGAGGGCGAATATCGCGGCAGAGTCAAGAAATTGATATCCGATCAGCCGTGTTTTTCCGGAGAGGTAGAATGTGTGCCGGACAAAAGCGAAAAAACGGCGTCCGATATGCGAGAGGCGCTTATCCGTACTGCCGTCGGGCTTTTTGACGAGTATATCCAGCTGTCGGGCAATTTGCCGCCGGAAATGCTGCTGAACCTTGTCGTAAGCCACGATCCGGCATTCGTTGCCGATTACACCGCACAGAATGTACGCCTTGACTATCGCCAGAAGCAGTCGCTTTTAGAGCAGCTGCATCCGTGCAGACGCCTTGAGATGCTCATAGAGATGCTCAACCACGAGCTGAATGTCATGAACATTGAGCAGGAGCTCACCGAGGCGACGAATGAGCAGGTAAACCGCAGTCAGCGCGACTATTACCTGCGCGAGCAGATGAAGATCATCCAGCAGGAGCTGGGCGAAGAGGATACTATAGACGATATCGGCGAATATCGTCAAAAAATTTGTGGGCTGGAGCTTCCAAAGGAGATGGAGGAAAAGCTGCTTAAGGAGGTATCCCACCTTGCAAAGCAGCCGTTCGGCTCAGCCGAGGCCGCCGTCATCCGCGGATATCTCGATGTGTGTCTTGAGCTGCCGTGGAATAAGCGGACCAAGGAGACAACGGATATTGAAAAGGCGAGAAAAATACTCGATGACGATCATTTCGGCCTTGAAAAGGTTAAGCAGCGCGTTATAGAGCATCTTGCCGTGAGAAGCATAGCTCCGAAGGCAAACGGCAACCTGCTCTGCCTTGTAGGACCTCCGGGAACCGGTAAAACAAGCATCGCGATGAGCATCGCCCGTGCCACGGGGCGAAATTGCGTTCGTATATCGCTCGGCGGCGTACATGACGAAGCCGAGATACGCGGACACCGCAAGACATATGTCGGCGCAATGCCCGGCAGGATAATCGGCGGTCTGCGTCAGGCTAAGAGCATGAATCCGCTCATGGTGCTCGACGAGATAGATAAGCTCGGCTCGGACTACCGCGGCGACCCCTCGGCCGCACTGCTTGAAGCGCTTGATCCCGAGCAGAACTCCGCGTTCAGGGATAACTTTCTTGAGATGCCGGTCGATCTTTCCGATGTGTTCTTTATAACGACGGCAAATTCTGTAGACACCATTCCGCGCGCACTCCTTGACCGCATGGAGGTCATCGAGCTTTCAAGCTATACCGATGAGGAAAAGCTCAGCATAGCAAAGCGGCATCTCATACCCAAGCAGCGCAAAAAGCATGGGCTCAAGGCCTCACAGCTCAAAATAAGCGACGATGCCATACGCGAAATAATAACAAATTACACACGTGAGTCCGGAGTCAGAAGCCTTGAGCGCAGAATAGCAGAGATATGCCGCAAAGCGGCGGTCGCAGCCGCAGACGGCGAAAAAAAGAGCCTCAGCCTGCGCTCGGGCGCACTGCGTCCGTATCTCGGTGCGCCTAAGTTTAAGCCTGAGCAGCGGCATATGACCGATGAAGTGGGACTTGTTCGCGGGCTGGCATGGACAAGCGTAGGCGGGGAAGTGCTTGATGTCGAGGTCGCGGTAGTCGACGGTACCGGCAAGCTTGAGCTCACCGGCAACCTCGGCAATGTGATGAAGGAGTCCTGCCAGGCGGCGGTCACATACATAAGGAGCCGCAGCGGAAAGCTTGGTATCGACCCTGATTTTTATAAAACAAAGGATATACACATTCATTTTCCGGAGGGAGCCGTTCCTAAGGACGGTCCTTCCGCGGGCGTAACGGTATGTACCGCCATAGTCTCCGCACTCACGGGTACCCCTGTGCGCCGCGATGTTGCAATGACGGGCGAGATAAGTCTCCGCGGCAGAGTTCTGCCCATAGGCGGGCTCAAGGAAAAAACAATGGCTGCGCACAGAAACGGTGTGAATACGGTTATCGTGCCCAGCGATAATGAGCCAGATCTCGAAGAAATAGACCCAACCGTTAGGTCGGCTCTCAATTTTGTGATCGCCGATAAGGTCGATAAAGTACTTGAAACGGCGCTCGTTCGTAAGGATGCTGAAGCAAAGACCGATATAATAATGCCGATAAAGGGCAATAAATCCCGTCCCGGCATCAGACAGTAGGTGAATGATGGCTCAACTGAACATAAATAATGCCGAGTTTATAAAAAGCGCGGCATCGCCGTCGGGTTTTGTAAGAGACGAGCTGCCTAATATCGTGTTTTCAGGGAAATCCAATGTCGGCAAATCCTCTGTGATAAACCGGCTGCTCAACCGCAAAAACTTTGCAAGGGTGGGGCAGTCGCCCGGCAAAACCATCCATGTAAACTACTTTCTTATAGACAGGAAGGTCTATTTCGTAGATCTCCCCGGCTATGGCTATGCCAAGGTAGCCAAGTCCGAGCGCGAGCGCTGGGGCAAGCTGATGGAGCAGTTCTTTGCCTGTGAAGGACTTATAGACCTCGGTGTCATGATAGTTGACTCCCGACATAAGCCCACCGCCGATGACATAACGATGGCGCAATGGTTTAAAAGCACGCAGTGCCCGCTCGTGGTAGTTGCCAACAAGTGTGACAAGCTCAGGAAAAGCGAGATAGAGCCAAGTCTTGAGCTTATCCGCCAAACGCTTGAGCTTGACGAAGAAACACCGCTCATCCTGTTTTCCGCCGAAAAGGGGACGGGCGCAGACGCGCTTATGGCGCGGATACTCGAATATGTTTGAGAGGTGACCAACATGGGTTCCTTTGGCGCTGTGATGCGCAATCTCGATTGGTCGGTCCCGGTATACATGCTCATGTCGGTCATACCGGCCCTTATTTGCATAACGCTGCATGAGCTGAGCCACGGATATGTGGCATACAGGCTTGGTGACAATACCGCAAAAAATATGGGCAGGCTGACGCTTAACCCGATAAAGCACATTGACATACTAGGTCTCGTCATGATGATTGCATTCAACTTTGGCTGGGCAAAGCCCGTGCCGGTGGATATGCGCAATTTCAAACACCCGAAACGAGATATGGCAATAACCGCCCTCGCAGGACCCGTATCAAATGTTATCATAACCTGCGTGGTGCTGTTTATTTACGGTATGATATACGCCCCATGTACGCTATCCGGCAGTCAATTTGCCATAGAACTGCGCAATATGGTTTACATAACGGCATATTTGAGCCTTGCGCTTGCCGTTTTCAACATTATACCCGTGCCGCCGCTGGACGGATCGAAGGTGCTTTTTTCACTTATGAGCGACAGAAGCTATATGAAGCTAATGCACTATGAGCGCTACGGTATGATAATCCTGATCGTGCTGATTGCAACCGATATCTTAGGCTCTCCCATGCAGAAAGCCACCGAATTTCTGTTTAGTATACTGTTTTCGTTTGCTCAGTGGGGCTCTGACCTTTCGAGCATGCTGTTTTTCTGATGATATGGATAATCCGACTTTTCACCTTGAAAGCATAGTCAAGGACAAAAACGAGCTTCAGGACTTTGACGGTCCGCTCAGCCTTATACTGATGCTGCTTTCCAAAAATAAAATAGAGATACGGGACATTAAAATCGCTGAGATACTCGACCAGTACCTTGAGTATCTTGCGCAGATGGAGCGCATGGATCTTGAAATAGCCAGTGAGTTTGTCCAGATGGCGTCACATCTGCTGTATATAAAAACGCGTACGCTGCTTGCGGGCGAGGAGGAGGTCAGTGAGCTCGAAGAACTCATGAGCTCCCTTGAGCAGCTCAAATGCAAGGATATATATGCTGCCGTACAGAAGGTAACGCCTGAGCTGAAGGCAGCGTCTGAAAAGGGACTGCTGTACTACGCAAAGCTGCCGGAGCCGCTGCCGGTGTCCTCAAGAGAGTATGAATACCGCCACGATCCGGCAGATCTGTTCAAGGCACTGTATGCCGTTGCAACGCGCGGCGGAAAGCCTGCCGAGCCAGAGCTTGCGCGGCACATTGCACCCGCACGCATAATATATGAGGTGCGAACCAAGAGCCGCGAATTGATCGAAAGGCTTCAGTCCGGTCCTGCAAGGCTGTCGGAGCTTTACGGCTCATGCAGAAGCCGCTCCGAAATAGTAGCGACCTTCATATCCATTCTTGAGCTGTGCAGCATGGGCAGCGTCGAGCTTACAGGGGATGAAGCGGACTACACGCTCAGCTTTATTGGCGGCAATGTAAACGAAATTCTTGAAAAAATCGTAGAGTAGGATAGATAATGGAAAACGAGAATATAAAGCCGGCTATCGAGGCAATACTTTTTGCAGCCGGAGAGCCGGTTCCGGCAGCCCGCCTGTCACTGATACTCGAGGCAGAGGAGGAGGATATCCTTGCTGCCGCAAAGGAGCTTGCTGATGAGTACAGCTTCAACAGGCGCGGCGTGCGCATATTAAAGCTGGATAACAAGCTGCAAATGTGCTCCTCACCGGAGTATGCCGGCATTATAAGCAAAGCTCTTGAGCAGCGCAAGCCGCCCATGCTTTCGCAGCCGGCGCTTGAAACGCTTGCGGTCATTGCGTATTTTCAGCCCGTCACAAGGGCGTATATTGATCAGGTACGCGGAGTTGACAGCTCCTATACCGTCGGCGTACTGCTCGACCGAGGGCTGATAGAACGCTGCGGCAAGCTCGATGTCCCGGGAAGACCCTCGCTTTTGCGCACCACCGATGTGTTCCTGCGCACAATGGGCGTAAGCAGTCTTGAAGAACTGCCGGAGCTTCCGGACATAAGCTCCGGAGACGGCGTTAAAAAGCTTGAGGACGCGATAGAAAAGCTGAACACCGTGGGTGATAACCAGCTTCGTATGGAGGAGCTGAAATAATTCGTCGGGGTGGTGCGATTGACGGCACTGATAATCATTATAGCGTTTTTGATATTGCTCATGCTGATCCCGCTGTGGGTGCGTGTGAGCTATGACGGAGGATTAGAGGCGTATGCCGGTGTGTGGCGGCTGTATAGGCTCAGACTGTATCCGCCCAAGCCGAGGAACGAGCAGCCCACGGAGGCCGACATCGAGGAAGATGAAAGGCCTAAGAAAAGCTTCTCTCTCGGCTTTGAGCTTGATCAATGGCTCGAGCTTGCAAAAGTAGTCATGCGTGCACTGCGGCGGTTTAAAAACGGGATGAGCTTCGGGGTCATAAAGCTTCACTGCATCATATCCGCGCCAGACCCTTATGATGCAGCGGCGCGCTATAACGCGGTAAATGCCTTTATAGGCTCGTTTATACCGTTTTTTGAAAGCGGCTTTGATGTAAAAAAAAGAGATATATTCGTTGACCTCGACCTGCAATCGGGGAAAAGCACCCTTGAAGCTAAGGTCGAGACCTCGATAAGAGTCGGAACGCTCGTGGGCATAGCTATTGCCGCGGGAGTCAAATTCGTACAATTACTTGCTGTAAGCAGGATACACAGTATACGCGAAAGGAAGGCACACAATGGAAAACAACAAATTGAGCGAAATGATGCAGTCAACAATGACGAACATCAAGAACCTTGTTGAAGTCAATAACATAGTTGGTGAGCCGATAACAACTCCCGACGGGCAGACGATAATTCCGGTGTCAAAGCTAAGCTTCGGCTTCGGCGGCGCCGGCGGTGATTCGCTCGGAACAAAGCAGCAGGGCTATGGCGGAGGAAGCGCCGCTGCCGTAAAGATCGAGCCGATAGGCTTCCTCGTTGTCAAAGACGGCGGTGTTCGTATGGTCAATGTCGCGCCTCCCGCGCAGAACGGGCTTGACAGGATAATCGACATGGTGCCCGATGTGATGGACAAAATAGAAAGCATAGCCAATGTTAAAAAGACGGACTAAAAAGGAAAATAAGCGTCAATAATAAGCACTACCTATGAAGGTGGTGCTTGTTTTATGAAAAAAGCTTTTGCATTCTTATTATCAGCCGCAATACTTATCTGCGTACTTCCGACCTCGGTGCATGCCGAAGAATATGAGCTGAGCGCCCAAAGCGCAATAGTCTTGTGCGCCGACACCGGTGATGTGCTCTTTGAGAAAAATGCCGATGAGCATATGCTCATAGCGAGCATAACAAAAATAATGACTGCTATCGTTGCAATAGAAAATTACGACCTTGATGAAGAGATCGTCATAAAGCCGGAGTGGAGCGCCATAGAGGGTTCAAGCATGTATGCAAACCCATATGAAGCCTACACCGTGCGTGAGCTGCTCACGGGAATGATGCTCGCCTCGGGTAACGATGCTGCCGCAGCGCTTGCATGCAGCCTTTGCGGCGACGAGCTGTCGTTTGCGGTCAAGATGAATGAAAAGGCGACAGACCTCGGAATGAGGGACAGCTCGTTCAGAAATCCGCACGGGCTTGACGAGAGCGAGCATTATTCCACGGCGCGCGATATGGCCAGCCTTACGGCATACTGTATGGAAAATGAGGAGTTTAAAAGCATTGTTTCATCCTCAAGTGCAGCGATAAAGGATGTGACATATTACAATCACAACCGGCTTCTTCGTGAATACGACGGCTGCATCGGTGTGAAAACCGGCTACACTATGGCTGCCGGAAGGACTCTCGTCAGCTGCGCCGAGCGTGACGGTATGCGCCTTATATGCGTTACCCTGAACGCACCCGATGATTGGAATGACCATAAATATCTGCTGAATGAAGCGTTTGCAAATTACCGGTTGATCTCATATTGCGGTGATTCGTTCAAGGTGAGCCTTCCCGTTGTGTCCGCAATAAAAACAGTGGCTCACACAGTGCCGAAAAACGACATTCGCATGCTCGTCAAAAGCGGTGACGAGGTAAAGGTAGGTATAGAGGCTCCGCGCATACTCTTTGCCGGAGGGATAGCAGGGCAGACCGTGGGTCGGATAAAGATCCTTATAAACGGAGAGCTTGCGGCGCAGGAGGATTTGGTTTATACTGAGGATGTAGTGCAGAGCCAAGAACAAATGCTCGGCACTCACGAGCGGTTCATGCGAATGTTTGAAACCATACTCGGACCATACTATGCCGCCGGTGAGGAACGATGAAGCAGAGGTTGCAGAAAATAATATCGGCTGCGGGGCTGACCTCGCGCCGCAGAGCTGAGGATATGCTCCGCGAAGGGCGTGTAGCAGTCAATGGGCAGACCGCCCGTCTTGGAGACAGCGCCGATCCGGATACAGATGATATTCGTGTTGACGGCGAGCCGATAGCTCGCCAGTCGCAGTGTACATATATAATCCTTAATAAACCCCGCGGCTATGTCACAACGCTAAGCGACGAAAAGAACCGTCACTGCGTAAGTGAGCTGATCAAAGACGCGGGCGTCAGACTGTATCCGGTCGGGCGGCTGGATATGTACTCTGAGGGTCTGCTCATCATGACCGATGACGGAGACTTTGCAAACAGGATGATGCATCCGTCGTCGGATACAAATAAGACCTACCTCGCATGGGTCAGAGGCGAGTGTACCGGACGGGCGCTCGGCATAATGCAGAGCAGACTCAATATCGACGGATATGTGATACGGCCTGCTCAGGTCAGCGTCATCGGCAGAGACGGTGAATGCACCGTGCTTGAGATAGTTATCCATGAGGGACGGAACCGGCAGATACGGAAGATGTGCGATGCTGCAGGGCTTAAGCTCACGCGGCTGAAGCGCGTTGCCGAGGGAAAGCTGCTCTTGGGAGACCTGAAGCCGGGGCATTGGAGATACCTTACACCGGAAGAATTGCAAGACATATAACGAAAAAGAAGTTTAAATACTTTAAAAGTTTTAGATTTTAGCCCCGCGGCTCTGCTTTTTTGCAAGTGCGGGGCAAATAAATTGCAAATTGCTATTGCATTTCGGACAAATAGACAGTAAAATGTGGTCTATGCTTGAAATGGAGATGAACGATATGGAAAACGATCTTCTCAAAGTGCTTGCCAAAGGCGGCAATAAATTTTCAAAGGGTCAGAAAACTATAGCAAAGTACATCCTGAATAACTATGACAAGGCAGCGTTTATGACTGCCGGAAGGCTCGGTAAGATCGTCGGCGTCAGCGAGTCAACGGTCGTTCGCTTTGCCGCTGAGCTCGGCTACGATGGTTATCCGAGCATGCGTAAGGCGCTTCAGGAAATGATCCGCAACCGCCTGACCTCGGTTCAGCGAATTGAGGTCGCAAAAAGCATGATAAACGATAACGATGTCATGCGCTCGATAATAGCAAGCGACATGCAGAATCTTCAGGCCACTCTGGATGTGCTTGAGCAGGATAACTTCGACAAATTCGTTGATTCCATCATAAATGCTAAGAATATATATATCGTCGGCATGAGGACATCCACCTCGCTTGCAACATTCCTTGGACTTTATCTTAACTTACTTCGCAGCAATGTAAATGTTATTCATGATACCGCCGCGAGCGAGGTTTATGAGCAGATAATCAGGATAGGTGATGGAGACCTGTTCATCGCGATAAGCTTCCCGCGCTATTCCAGTCATACGGTAGATGCCATGGAGTTTGCAAAGAAGATGGGTGCCATGACCGCTGCCATAACCGACGGACCTGCGTCGCCGCTCAACGGAATATCCGATGTCTGCCTGCATGCAAAGAGCGACATGGTATCCTTCCTTGACTCGCTCGTTGCGCCCATGAGTCTTATAAATGCGATAATCGTTGCCGTCGGCATAAAGAACAAGGACAGTCTGTCCAAAACCTTTGAACGACTTGAAACCATATGGTCCGAGCATGATGTCTATGAGCGGACAGAGCATACTCAAAACGCATGAGCGATATGAAGGCTGACGCAGTCATCATCGGCGGAGGTGCTGCGGGAATGATGTGCAGCGCCGTCGCAGCCGAGCGGGGGCTTGATGTTATCCTGCTTGAGCCGAACAAACTCCTCGGCAGAAAAGTGCGCATAACCGGCAAGGGACGCTGCAATGTTACGAACAACTGCGATATAAAGGAATTTTTGAACAACATACCCGGCGACGGCAGGTTTTTATACAGTGCGCTCAATCGCCTGTCTCCGCGTGATACGATGGCGCTGTTTGAAGACCATGGACTAAAGCTCAAGACCGAACGCGGAAACCGCGTTTTTCCCGTCTCTGATAATGCCAACGATGTTGCCGGAACACTCACACGCTGGCTCACCCGAGCCGGTGCGCGCCATGTACGGAGCAGTGCCGTGCGCATACTTACCGAAAACGGACATGTCTGCGGCGTAGAGACCGACGGCGGCAGGATAAGCTGCCGCGCCGCCGTTATATGTACGGGCGGTATGTCTTATCCGCTGACCGGCTCTGCCGGAGCGGGGTATCGCCTTGCAAAAGAGCTTGGGCACAGTATAACGCCGTGCCGGCCTTCGCTTGTCCCACTTGAGAGCGAGGACGGGTACTGCGCCGAAATGCAGGGCTTTTCGCTTAAAAATGTTACACTGTCCGCGTATGAAAACGATAAGCTCATATACAGGGAGCTTGGTGAAATGCTTTTTACGCATTTCGGAGTCAGCGGACCGCTCGTGCTGTCGGCAAGCTCGCACATGCGCAATTGGGGCGGCTCAAGGTACCGGCTGAGCATCGACCTGAAGCCGGCGCTTGACGAGAAAAAGCTCGACGCGCGGCTGCTGCGCGACTTTGAGAAATACGCTAACCGCGATTTTTCAAATGCGCTGTGCGACCTCGCCGGTAAGGCTATGATACCGGTGCTCGTTAAGCTCTCCGGCATACCTGCCGACGAAAAGGTAAACTCCATAACCCGGCAGCAGCGGCACGAGCTCCTGCGCCTGTTCAAGGAGTTTCCGGTCAGCGTAAGCTCGCCGCGCCCGATAGATGAAGCGATAGTTACCTCCGGCGGCGTGTCCACAAAAGAGATAAACCCCAGAACCATGGAGTCAAAGCTCGTAAACGGTCTTTACTTTGCCGGTGAGGTAATGGATCTGGATGCATACACCGGCGGCTTTAATCTGCAAATAGCGTGGTCAACGGCATTCGTTGCCGCAAATTCTATATAGGATGGATAAACAATGATTTCAGTTGCGATCGACGGTCCCTCCGGTGCGGGCAAAAGCACCATATCGCGCAGGGCGGCCGAGCTTTTCGGCTTCATTTATGTTGATACCGGCGCCATTTACAGGACGATAGGGCTTGCCTCCAAGCTCTGCGGAGCCGACGCCGATAATGTTGCCTCGATTATTGAAATGCTGCCGAGGCTCAGCATAAAAATGATGTATAACGATGCCGGTGAGCAGAGAATGTACCTTGACGGCAATGATGTTTCACGCGATATAAGACTGCCGGAGATATCCATGCTTGCATCCAAGGTATCCTCAATACCGGAGGTGCGTGCATTTTTGGTTGAAATGCAGAGAGGCATGGCTCGCGAGCACGATGTCATAATGGACGGCAGGGATATCGGCACGGTTATCCTGCCGGATGCCGACCTGAAGATATTCCTGACCGCCAATGCCGAGGACAGAGCCCGCCGACGCTATGACGAGCTTATGGCTAAAGGTATTGAATGCAGCTTTGACGATGTGCTGGCAGATATGATAAAGCGCGACGAGCAGGACACTGCGCGCGCCGCCGCTCCGCTAAAGCCAGCCGACGATGCCGTCCTTTTGGACACGAGCGGAAACACTCTTGAGCAGAGCATTGAAGCCGTGTGCGGACTTATATCCGAAAAAACCGGCAGACAGGCGGTAAAGCGGTGATGAAAAGACTTGTTGTTGCAAAAAGCGCCGGATTTTGCTTCGGCGTTAGCCGCTCGGTCGAAATGGCGCAAAAGATGCTGGAGGAGGGAAGGGCTTTTTCACTCGGACAGCTCATTCATAACGATGATGTCGTCGAATACTTGTCAAATCGCGGGCTTAGGGTCATTGACAGTCCGGATATGCTGCCGGACTGCGGGCGCGTTATAATTCGCTCACACGGCGTTTCTAAGGCAATATATGACGAGCTGCTTGAAAAGAACGCCGTTATAACCGATGCCACCTGCCCGAAGGTAAAGCGCATACACGAGCTGGTGTCCAAAGCCAAGAGCGAGGGGCGGTTCGTTGTCATCATCGGTATGCACGGACATCCTGAGGTCGAGGCGGTAAAGGGCTGGTGTGCCGACTGCGTTATCTGCGAAAATGCGGAGCAATTGTACCAATGGTGCGAAAAATCCGGCGATTTGTTGGATGAACCTATAACGATGGTAGTCCAAACTACCCAAACTCGTAGTAATTTTACCGAATGTGCGAATTTATTAAAAAAAAGATGTACAAATCTTCAAATCTTTGATACAATATGTGGTGCGACATCCATGCGTCAGGAAGAGGCTGCAAAACTGGCGGCTGAGTGCGATGCAATGGTGGTCATCGGCGGAAAGCACAGTGCAAACAGCGTTCATCTCGCGGCGATATGCGGAGAGCATTGCTCAAGGGTCCAGTTTATTGCAAATGCGGACGAGCTTGATTTGAATGCACTTTCCGATGTCGGTACCGTCGGGCTGACTGCCGGAGCGTCCACGCCTGCATGGATAATTAAGGAGGTAAGTAATAAGATGAGCGAAGAAATCAAAATTGATGCAGCTGCAGCAGAGGAGAAGGAGATGTCCTTCGATGAAATGCTGGAGGAATCCATCAAGACTATATATAATGGAGATAAGGTAACCGGTTATGTCGTTGCTATTACCGGCACTGAAGTCAGTGTCGATATCGGCACCAAGTATTCAGGCTTCATTCCCACCACCGAGTTCACCGACGACGGCATCAAGGTCGAGGACGCAGTGAAGGTCGGCGACACGATCGAGGCAGTCGTTGTCCGCGTAAATGATGTTGAGGGCACCGTTATGCTCTCCAAGAAGCGTCTTGATGCAGCCAAGAGCTGGACCGCGGTTGAGGAAGCCGTTGAGAGCGGTGAGTTCCTTGAGGGCACCGTTACCGAGATCAACAAGGGCGGAGTCGTCGTTAATGTCAAGGGCGTTCGCGTTTTCGTTCCCGCCTCGCAGTCCGGTCTGCCCAAGGAGGCCGATATGAATCAGCTCCTCAAGCAGAAGGTCCGCGTAAAGATCACCGAGGTCAATCGCGGGCGCAAGCGTGTTGTAGGTTCCATTCGTGCCGTCGCTCAGAAGGAGCGCCGCGAGAGAGCGGAAGCTATCTGGAACGAGATGGAGGTCGGCAAGAAGTATCACGGTGTCGTCAAGTCCATGACCAGCTATGGTGCATTTGTTGACATCGGCGGTATCGACGGCATGGTCCATGTCTCCGAGATGAGCTGGAGCCGCATCAAGAATCCTGCCGAGATGTTCAAGATAGGCGACGAAGTTGATGTCTATGTTATAAGCTTTGACAGGGAAAAGCGTAAGATATCCCTCGGCTACAAGGATCCCAACGAAAATCCTTGGGTCAAGTTCACCACAAATTATAATGTCGGTGACACTGCCGAGGTCAAGATCGTAAAGCTTATGACCTTTGGCGCATTTGCTGAGGTCCTTCCCGGTGTTGACGGTCTTATCCACATTTCGCAGATAGCAAACCGCCGCATCGGTAAGCCCGAGGAGGTTCTTTCCGTAGGCGATGTCGTTGAGGCAAAAATTACCGCCATAGATATGGAAAACCACAAGATATCCCTTTCCATCCGCGCACTTGCAGAGCCCGCTGCCGCCGAGGCAGAGGTTCCTGAGGCAGATGATAACGGCGAGGACGCTCTCATCTATGAGGTCTCTGCTGACGGCGAAGCCAAGGGCGAGATAGTCGAGGACTGATAAATTCAACTGAATGTAATAGCC
>CAVHZB010000044.1:0-18112 GCA_963640555.1 Phascolarctobacterium succinatutens | reverse complement strand
GAGGGCCTTGCCGAGAGCATGGCCGCGCCCGACGACACGGCGCTGCTCACGGAAAAGCGCGACGAGCGCAAGCGGCTGTACCGCGCGATGCAGAAGCTCGACGCTGACACACGCGAGGTCATACATCTGCGCATAGCGGGCGCGCATAGCGGGCGATTTTTCCTTCCGCGATATCGGCGAGATACTTGGCCGCAGCGAGGTCTGGGCGCGGGTGCGCTTTTATCGCGGAAAGAAGGAGCTTTCAGAGATCATCGGAGGTGAAAACAATGAATGAGAAGAAATTATCATGCTGCGTGGTGCGCGATCTGCTGCCGTCCTACGTTGAGGAGCTGACGGAAAGCGAGACCTCGGAGCTTGTCAGGGAGCATCTTGACTCCTGCACCGAATGTAAAAAGGCCGAGGAGGAAATGCGCTCGCAGCTCGGCATTGAGCACGCGCCCGCGCCGAAGCTCGGCTTTCTGCGCAGATACAGAATGCGGCAGCTTATCTCCGCGCTTCTGGCGGCCATAGTCACGGTCGCCGTGATGTGCCTGCTGTACTCGTCGGAGTTTGTGTATCAGAACACCGAGTCCGGACGGCTGGCCGCCGTTGAGGACTTCGTCACGCAGGATATGCCCGCGCCCTATTCCGGCGAGGAGCCGCCCAAGCTCGTGACGGGTACGCCGCTGACCGTGCACGCATGGGCAGAGCAGGGCGGCAGGCTGTATCTTTTCTACACCGCCGACACGGAGGATAATATTCAGGGCTTCGTCGAGCTCGAGCGCGGCATAAACGGGCGCTACAGGCCGCTGGACGCGATAGTCGCACCGTCAATGAAAACCGCCGGTATAGCCGGTCTGAACCGTTCGGAGAGCGGGACCTATCTGCTTGCAGCCTACAACTGCCGCGGCATATATTCTGCCGAGCTGAGCTTTCATGTTTACTACGACGGCTTCATAAAGACCGCGTCCATGACCGTGGATATCGACAGTCCAGACTTTTTGAAGCTCTACAGCTTCAGCGAGCTCTGCGAGGCGCTCGGCGTGGAGCCCGACGGGCTGGATCAGATCGCTACGTTTGCCATACGCTCGGTAAAGCTTTTCGACGAGAACGGAAACGACGTGACCGCGCAGTATACCGACGAGAGCGTCGATCAGAGCTGGACGGGCGGTACGAGCGCAGCCGAGACCGGTCTGGTCTATGTTTTCATGACTATAGCCGCCATCCTCGGCATCGCTCTCATATACTTCTTTCTCCGGAAAAATTGACATGAGCCGATATGAAAAATGACCCCGTCCAAGCGGACAGGGTCATTTCGGCGTTTGCTCAGCCTATCGCCTCGGATTTATATACGAAGGTGACGGTCGAGGTCATTTTGTCGGTGCGTTGGGTGAATATATCATAGCCGTTTCCGAAGTCGAGCCAGGCCTGCATACGCTCGGAGAGATCCTGCTTCTGCGCCTGAGTCAGCTTGTCTATGCTTTCGCTGTTTCCGAGCTTCTGCGTAAATTCTATTATTTTTGCCAGACTGTCGCCGGAGAGCATTTCGTTCATTCTCTCGAGCATCTGCTGACTCTCCCGCATGACATCGACCAGCGAGCGCAGCTCGTTTAAAATGGCCGGCAGGTTATCGAGCGAGTTCTGCACCTCAGGCGATTGCAGATCGCGGTTCAGGCTTTCAAACACCGGTGCAATGTCCATGTAATCGCGGGCAAACTGTGCCAGCGCGCCCAGGTTGCTGTCGAATTTCGCAAGCAGGTCCAAGAGCTCGCCGAGATGCGTGAACTCGGCAAGCGACTGGAGCTTGCTCGTGTCTATCTTCTCCATATCGGCGAGCAGCTTTTCAAGCTTTGCGAGGTTTCCCTCGTTGACATACTTGTTGAGCACATCAATGAGCGCCTTGTTTTCCTTATAGAGCTTTGCAGCCTGCCCGACGGCGTTTATGAGCTTTTCTATCTGCTGTGCATCGCCGTAAAGCATCTGCACGAGCTCGGTTATATTCAGCGAGGCAAACGAGCCCATGAGCCCCTGAATATCGGTCAGCAGTGATTTTATGCTCTCGGTGCCGACCTTTATATCGTCCGGTCCGAGCGCACTTATGGAGGAAAACGGCACTGCTACGAACATCATGTTTCCGAGCTTGAAGTCCTTCGCCTGTGCCTTGACGGTGAACTCGCCGCCGCCGAGGGTCGAGCCGAACGATATACCCATATCGTTTAAGCCGAGACTTTCGTTCATGCCCGGTATGCCCGCAAAAAATACGAGCTGTCGCGAGCCGTCGCTCAGCAGAACGCCGTCGGGAGTTTCGACCTCGGTGAAATTTTCGTCCGGCAGTATCATGCCGCACACGAACAGCATAGGGCAGGTGATCTCATATCCGCCGACATTCTTCTTCAAAGTGTTTTCGGCAGAGATATTTATAGTCACCTCGCCGCTTTTTCCGGCGAGCTCGGCTCCCTTTATCTCTTTTCCGTCGAGCGTGTATGAAACGGAAATTTTCATCGGCGGAGCATTTTCGGTCGTTCCGGAATAGTACAGATCGGTAGAGTCCATATCCCAGTACAGCTTATCTCCGTCATATACCGGCTGGGCAAAGGTCTTTACATCCTGAATATCCTTAAGGTCGCTTTTATCCTCTATGCGCACCTGCGGCATATCCGTGTGCAGGCGGTCGGTAACGCTGACCTTTTTGACCTCGCCGTCGGGGGATATGTTTATATAAACGGTCTCCTCCTTGTTTACGGCGGCATCGGCATCCAGCTCGTACTCCACGCGCTGAGTGGGCTCGGCGGTGGACTCGGGCTCGCTGTCATCGTCCTTGCCTGCACAGCCTGACAGGAGCGATACGAGCATACACAAAGAGAGCACAAGGCATATCATTCGTTTGGTTTTCATGTCTTTTTAAGCCTCCATCCGGGGGTAGTTTTTGCAATGAAGCCCTCGCACACGCACAGTATCGGCGAAAGCAGCAGGACTATAACGATCTCGCTTATGATGGCGCCGCGTGCAAGCAGTGCGCACATTCCGCGGACTATATAGATATCGCACACAAGGTAAACTCCGAAGGTCGCAGCGAAGAACACGCCGGCACTCTGGAATATCGACTGCTGTGCAGCGGAAACGGCTCTGAGCATCGCCTCGTCGCGCGGCAGCCGCTGCAGCTCCTCACGAAAGCGTGTTGTAAGCAGTATGGCGTAATCCACGGTCGCGCCGAGCTGAACACAGTTTACCACCGTGGGATCGACAAACGATGCTACCGTGCCGCCGAGAACGGTTATGGAAAGGTTTATCCATATTGCAAGCTCTATCGACAAAACCAGTATCACAGGCAGCGTGGGCGACTTGAAGCATATTGCGATGAGAATGAATATCGCAGCTATCGACAGTATCGAGGTCACAGCAAAGTCACGGTCTGTCGTGTCTATAAGCCCCTGAGTTATAGCGCCCTCGCCGGTTATATACGCCTCAGGGTCGTAGGACTTGACGATACCGTCGAGCTCACTCAGCTGCACGGTGAGCTCATCCGTTGCGGCTCCGTACTCGGAATTTATCATCATAAGCTGCTTGCCGTCCTGCTTGCACAGCGACAGAATGTCGTCCGGCAGTATATCGTCCGGTATCGCCGAGCCGATAACGGAGTTATACGCCAGAAGTGAGGACACACCGTCGAGCGACTGTATCCTCTGCTCCATTTCAATGAGCTTTTCCGCGGGCAGGGAATCATCTATTATGACAAACTGCGTGCACGCCATTCCGAAATCGTTTTTGAGCTTGCTGAGTCCCTCCATCGAGGTCAGGTACGACGGCAGGGCCTTGTCCATGCTGTAGTAAAGCTGAATGTCCTTCTGGATAAGATACGCCGGAGCGAGCATGAGCAGAAATGCCAGTGCGAACGCCTTTTTGTGCTTTATGCTGAACCTGTTGAGCTTTTCAAAGTTCGGAACAAAATTGCGGTGGCGGTATTTTATTATCTGCTTTTCAAAGATCAGCACGACCGACGGCAGAACGAATATGACCGTCAGAATGCCGAACACAACGCCCTTTGCCATTACAAAGCCGATATCGAACCCGAGCCCGAGCTTCATAAAGCACAGGGCAAGAAATCCGAAAACGGTAGTGAGCGAGCTTCCCATGAGCGCCGTGAACGAGTTTGCGACCGCCTCCGCCATTGCCTCCTCACGGGTTTCAAACCGCAGCTTTTCCTCTGCATAGCGGTCGATGAGGAATATGGAATAGTCCATTGTAACTCCGAGCTGGAGCACCGCCGCAACACACTGGGTTATAAACGAGATCTGCCCCATAAAAATGTTTGTGCCCATGTTGTACAGCACCGCAAGTCCCAGCGAGAACAGGACTATAAGCGGCTGGAACCACGATTCCATGAGAGCGCTCATAACGATGAGTGCAAGCACTACGGCGACCGTTATGTACAGCGGCGCCTGAGTCTGCGCTATCTCCCGCGTGTCATCAACGACGACGGAGAGCCCGCTCATGAAGCGGTTTTTGCCCAAAAGCTCCTTTATCTGTGCTATTGCCTCGAGCTGACTGTTTTCTGAGCCGTTATTGTCATAACGCACGAGCATCATGGTCTGACTGCCGTCGCGGCTGTAGAATATATCCCTGAGCGTGTCCGGCAGTATGTCGGCGGGAACGCCTATGTCGGCAATGGTGTCGACCCATATGACCGACGACACACCGTCTACCGCGAGTATTTCGTTTTTCAGAGCAAGTGTTTCCTTGGGCTGCATATTTTCGGTTATGACGATGGATATACCGGCAGTGTTGAAGGTCTCATCGAGCACCTGCTCGCCCTGCACCGCTTCAAGATCGTCCGGCAGGTAGGACAAAATGTCGTAATTGACCTTGGTGCCCAAAAAGCCCAAAAGTGCAGGTATGAGCAGCAGAAGCGCCGCCGTAAGTACCGTTTTCGGGTGCTTTGCCTCCCATAATGCTATCTTTCTCAAATGTCTTGCCTCTTTCGTTTGGTTTAGGCTTAAGCATAAGGGGAGTATCCGAACTCCGCCTCAGCCAAGATTTTTGCCCTTTCTCTGCGTTATCGTCCTTAATAATAACCTAAATCATGTGTTTTTTCAACCGCCTCGGCCTGCCTTTTGCTCTTGCTTAATTTTCAGCTTATGATATACTGTAGGCGGAGGGGATGAGCTTGGCAGCAGACAAATTCAAAGGACTTTTCGATTTTTTGAATAACTATGGCGATACGACCGTTAACGGCACGACTGCCGCTCCCGCCAGCGGCAAAACCGTTTGGGTGTTCGGCAGGAGCGAGGACTGCGACTTTGTCTACGCAGCGCCCAAGGCATCCCGCCGCCACTTCCAGATAGAGCTGTGCGATAATCACTATTATATTCAGGACCTCGGCTCGACAAACGGTACATATCTCAACGGAAAGAGGATAACCCGCAAGGAACGCATATTCTCCGGAGATGTCGTCACCATGGGCGGAGTGGATATAATTTTCTCAAGCGATATGCTTTTTTGAAGCTGAAAAAACACCGTCAGTGACGGTGTTTTTTACTTGTCTATTATGTTTTTCTTTGCGTAAATAAAGCCTATTGCCATCACAAGGAGGTCGACTCCGAGGAATGCCCACAGCAGAGGGTTTTTAAGGTCAAATTCGCCTCCGAGCACCGTGTACCACAGCATGCTCGGCAGCAGTGCCAGCGTTGAGCCGGCGATATACGCAAGGTACGGCGTGCGCAGGAGCCCGAACACGACCCCCTGCACCTCGGTGGACAGATGCAGCGTGTGAACGACAAAGCAGAAGGTAAAGCTGCTCTGCGAGGCGTTATGGAAATACCTTTTGAATTTCGGGTATTTTTCCATCATCCCGTCGAAGGTCAGCTCCTTGGAAAACCGTCCGATGAGGTACGATACCGATATGCACAGAACCGTGCCCACGGTGTTTATGGCGATCGCAAGCGGCATTTCAAATATCAGCGCGCAGCCGACGGATATGACGCCGTAGGGTATAAACGAGCAGCCCTTGAACGCAAAAAGGGCAAGTATGACCAGCGCCGCCAGAGGCCTGTTATCGTCAACGGCGGCGATAAGCTCGTCGACCTTCAAAATGCCGGCGGCGATGAGTATTCCGACCGCTGCCGCAGTCAGCAGCATTATGACGATCGGCAGATATCTTGCAAATTTTCTCATCATTAAAAGCTTATAACTCCCAGATGCTCAAGCAGTATCTTAAGTCCTATGAGTATGAGCACTATGCCTCCGGCAAGCTCTGCCCTGGACTTATATTTTGCCCCGAAAACATTTCCTACAATGATGCCCACGCCCGACAGAACAAAGGTCGTGACCCCGATAAGCAGCGCCGCCGTTACGATGTCAACGCCCAAAAATGCAAAGCTTATGCCGACCGCGAGCGCGTCGATGCTCGTTGCAATGGCAAGCGGAAGCATCGTTTTGAACGAAAAGCTGTCATCCACATGCTCCTCGTCCTTGCCGAGCGCTTCTTTTATCATGTTTCCGCCTATAAGCGCCAGAAGCACGAACGCTATCCAGTGGTCGATGCTGGTTATGAAGCTTTCGAATTTAAAGCCGAGCAGAAAGCCCAGTGCCGGCATAAGCGCCTGAAAGCCGCCGAAATAAACACCTACTGTGAGCATATGCTTGGCGCTTACCTTTTCGACCGACAGTCCCTTGCAGATGGAAACGGCGAAGGCATCCATGCTCAGTGCGACCGCAATAAGGAAAATATCAAAAAAACTCACTTTTTCACCATCCACTTTAGTAATAAGGTTAAATTTAGTACACCGGAGTGTACTTGTCAAGCAATAACGGAGGTAATATTTCTTGACTTATTAAAACTATGTGATAGAATTGCCATGTTATCGACAAAATTATTAAAAATTTTTAAGTATCAATAAGGAGGAGAAGAACATGAGTACTGAAAAAAGACGCTTCGGTGACCGCCGCGACGGAAAGCTTCTGCGAGATATCGACGGTATGCATCTCATCATGCCGATGGTATATCCCGGCCGCTGCGATAACGAGGCATTCATCTCCGAGCGCATCGACCTTACGAATATAGATGCATATATCAAAAAGCGCAATTCCGAAGATCCCGAGTTTAAATATACGCTGTTTCATCTCATAGTTGCCGGAATACTCAAGACCATCATCCTGCGCCCGAAGCTCAACCGCTTCATCGCAAACAAAAACCTTTACCAGCGCAATAGCTACAGCGCATCCTTTGTCGTGAAAAAGCAGTTCAACGACACCTCCGAGGAGGGCATGGCGTTTATTTATGCCACCGAGGATTCAACGCTCGATTCTCTGCACGACGAGCTGTACCGGCAGATAAAGCGTGAAAAGGGCAGCGGCTCGGCAAACGGCACCGCAAATACGCTCGATTTCTTTACTACCATTCCGAGATTCCTTGTGAAATTCATGATCTGGCTGCTGCGTCAGCTTGACCGTCACGGCATGGTGCCCGCCTCCCTCATCGAGGCAGACCCGTACTACGCCTCGGTCATTCTCTCCAATCTCGGCTCGATAAAGCTCAAAAGCGGCTACCATCACCTGACCAACTGGGGCACTACCTCCATCTTTGCCGTTGTCGGCGAAATGAAAGAACGCATTTTCCGCAATGCCGACGGCACTGAGGAATACCGCAACAGCGTTGACCTCGGTCTTACCATCGACGAGCGCATTGCCGACGGCTATTATTACTCCAAGAGCGTCAAGCTGCTCAAATACATCCTTGAGCACCCGGAATGCCTTGAGCAGCCCTTCTCAACTCCGGTCGATTACGAATAATATAAAGCGGAATTATCAGAATACGGTGAAGCCCCATGCTCGGAGGGCTTCACCGTATTTCATATCTGCCGCAGTGCTGCCGGGTGAGGACGGGTGCTGCGTGACGAGCCGTGCAGCCTTTTGCCTGTTAGAGCTGTGCCAGGAAGCATTCCTGACTCTCGACCTCGGAATATAGTATCGCACCGTTTTCACCGAGGTCGTAAACACTGATGACCTCGGACATCATATCGTTGGCATCGGCGCCGGTGAGCTTGCCGTAGACATTCTCGCAGCCGTCAAACAGCGACTGATCGAATGTACAGCCGCCCTCGCCGGGATAGAGGGCGACATAGAAGGTGCCCGCCTCAACGAGATCCTGGAAGAAGTGGCTGCCGTAACTGAGCTCCGGACGCAGACCGTGAGAGGAATATGCCAGCTCCGCCATACAGTCAAAGTGATTTATCTCCATAAAATGCACCGGAACGCCGAGGCTCGGAGTCGTTGTGCCCCAGCGGCCGGGACCGAGCAGTATCGTTCCGGTATCACGCAGCAGGGAGTTTAACTGACCGAGGCTGCGTGCGACCTGATATTTTCGCTGCTCAGGCAGCGCAAGATACGGCTCGACCTTTACCATTACCGCGTATCTTATCGGCAGGCACACATTCCCGCCCATGAAATTGCCCTCGGTGCGGAAATATTTCTGCCGTACCTTAGGCATTACTCCGGCATTGCCGATGCCGCGCGTCTGGAGCGGGCGGCACTGAAGCAGATTTACGCGGTAGTTTCCGTCGGAGTCAAAATTGCAGGCATACTCTATGTCCACGGGGTAGGCGTATTTTTCCTCGAGCAGGCGCATCGTTTCGGTCATAACATCGGTGAAGTCGGTGCTGCCGAGGAGCTTCCGGAAATTGAGAATGTCGGGCACATCGCAGCCGGTGATCCCCATTTCGCGGAAGCGGGCGGCCGTGGGATAATCGGGCTCCATGAAAAGCCCCGCATCGGTCTTGAGATCGGACTTGCTGATACCGTCGACATTTATCGTCGTAAAATCATTGCGGTCAAGGTCTATGACATCCATCTTGTGCTGAGAGTACTTATACTCGTCGCCGTATGCCACCATGGGCGGAGCCTTGGGGTTATCCATGCTAAGCAGCCTTGCATAGTCGTCCGCCTCGCGGTCGACCGCACGGGTACCCATGCCGAAAACGAGCCTGAGCATGCCCTTGTTTTCGGTCGAGGAGTTCTGCTTGTTAAGATACAGGTTCTTGGAGTGGCCGACACCGGCAATGTGCGGATAATAGTACCTTCCGTGCACATCGCCGCACACGCGCATGACCAGCAGCGCCATCTGCTCATCGCGGTCAAGCAGGTTGCGGTCGGCGCGGTAGCGTATCGCATCGGGGTTTACGGTGCTGGCGTACACCTGCTTTACGGCCTGCTCAAACACCTCGTAGCGCTCTGCAAGACTGCCCTGATTGGGGCAGAAAACGCTCTCGTACTTTCCGGCAAAGGCATTGCCGAAGCCGTCCTCGAGAATGGAGCTTGAGCGCACGATTATAGGCGACTGACCGAAGTATTCAAGCATTGACAGAAACTGCTCCTTAACACTCGGCATAAATGTGCCGTTTAAAAGCAGCTGGCGTATCTCGGGTGCGCACTCGAGATAGTCCGGCGCGTTTACCATACGCACGCGCTGCGTCCACATGCCGCTCTGAACGGCATAGGTGTAGAATACATCAGCTCCGATGTAGTATGAGTCATGCGGCTCGATGCGCGCATTATACAGCTCCGGCGCCTCGTCGCGCAGGATGTTTCGCGCAAGCAGCATGCCCGCGGCCTTGCCGCCGATGCAGCCGGTGCCGATCTCGCGGTTTTTTATGTACATGAGATCCTTCATGCTGAAATATTTGCGGCACAGCTCAAGCCTTGTAGGCTCGCTGCCCAAAAGACAGCGCATGATGTTGTCCTTGAGCTCCAGTCCCGCCGGATCGGTGGGCTCAGGGGAGTCCGGACCTATGGCGTCGAACATGCTGTTCCAGCAGTCGCGGCGTTCGCCGGTCTGCGTGAAGCGCTCAAATATGGCGTAGTTATCGGCGCTGGAGGTGAGCGTGCGGCAGCGCGTTCCGGTTATCTTCAGAGGGAAGTATGTATTCGCGGTGCGCCTGCCGCGCAGCTTGACGGGGTGAATGTAAACGCTGCCGTCGATCGTGCGGATATTCATCAGCAGCGGAGCCTCGCGGCGGATGCGCGAAATGGTCTCATAGGTGTGCTTTTCATAATCTATGGGCTGATACGCTATTGCCTGCCTGCGGATAAGAAACGGGTTTATCAGGAGAAAGAAGTTTGCGATCATGAGATCGGAAAACCAGTATTTCTGCAGATCCGACAGACAGTCGAAAACAAAGAAGGTGCCCATCGGCTCCTTGTCGATTATCCTGTGCACCTGCACGGCGAAGGTCTCAAAGCCTACTCTCGGATCGAGCAGATATTCCTCGGCGTTTGCACCGCCCTCGCTGAGCGCCTCGGTGTCCATTATTTCGTCATGGTCGCCGAACCGCAGATACACGATGCGCTTGCCCTGGCGGGCAATGTTCGTAACAAAGCGGGTGGCAACGAACATGTAATCGCTTATGTGCTCGCATTGCCATACCACCGTGTCACCCGGACGCAGGAAGTCCACGGCTTCGTCGAGACCGTCAATTCCGGTGCTTATTCGTTTTTCATCCATTCCATTTCCTCCTCGTAATTTCATCCTAATCCAAAAACGAGCTATCTTAAGATAACTCGTTTTTATATGTTATTTCACCATATCGGCAGGATCCATGATCTTTACGCTGACGGAGAATGTGCCGCCGTCGCGCCAGACGGTAAATTCGATGCTGTCGCCAATCTCAAGCCCGGACTTTGCGTCGGCTACATCCTGGGTCGTGAACGCGTCTTCGCCGTTGACCTTTGTTATGATATCGCCCTCGCGCAGACCCTGCTTCTCGGCGTCCGAGCCCTCCGTGACATAGCTTATATACAGTCCCTGAGGGATATTATAGTATTTCGCGATGCTTTCGGAAACCGGTCCTATGGTGATGCCGATGGAGCTTCTGCCCGTTACCTTGCCGTCGCTTATAAGCGCATCGACGATGCTCTGCACGGTGTCCGACGGAATGGCGAAGCCCAGACCCTCAATACCGGTCCCGAAGGTCGAGATCATTTTCATGTTGGTTATGCCGATGACCTCGCCGCGGTCATTGAACAGCGGACCACCGGAGTTGCCCTCGTTTATCGAGGCATCGGTCTGGATAAGCGACATGGAGGCGCCGTTATAGTTTATCTCGCGGTTGAGCGCGGAAACTATACCGCGGGTCATGGTAAGGCGCAGATCGGGGCTGAGAGGATTGCCGATGGCGGCAACGCTGTCGCCGACCTTGAGCTCGGAGCTGGATGCAAACTCTGCCGCCGTGAGACCGGTGGCGTCTATCTTCAAAAGCGCAACATCGCTCGTTGCGTCAAAGCCTATGAGCTTTGCGTCATACTCGCTGCCGTCGTAGAGCACGACCGTTGCCGAGTCGCCGCCGTCGATGACATGGGTGTTGGTGATGATATATCCGTCCTCGGATGCGACAACGCCGCTGCCCCAGCCGTAGTAATCGGTGTTTTTGCCCTCATAGACCTTTATGCCGACAACGGAGGGCACGCACTTTTCGTATATCTGGCTGAAGTCGAGGGCGGCGTCGCTTCCGCCCTGCCTGAGCGTGAGACTGCCGCGCTCCTCTGCCTGAGGGATCTTTACATCCACGGCGGAAACGGTCTCGGAGCTGTCATAAATGCCGCTCATATAATCGTGCCAGTCGGTGGGGTAGCCGTCGTCGTTGTACGAGACGCTTTTGGCTCCGAAGCCGGCTGCCACGAGCCAGATCCCGGCTATGATCACGCACAGGCAGATGATGAGCGCGGTAATGCGGGTCTTCCTCCGACCGGCGGGCGGTACGGCCGACGGCTGCATAGCGGGAGCCGCCTGATATGCCTGAGTGCTGACATTCGGCTTGTACCAGCCGCTTGTGTTGTTGTTATACCAGCTCATGAGAGCCTCCATTCCGCCGTGCAGAGCACGGCTTACTTGCGTTCGTTCTTTTCTTTTTTCGCGTCTTTCTTCGCATCCTTCTTGGCGGCGGGAGCAAGCGGCAGCGTGAAGACGAAAACCGTAACTCCGTTGCGGCTGGACACCGCAACATCCTCGCCGTGGCTGTTCAGGATCTTTTTTACCAGATACAGACCGAGACCCACGCCGTCCTTGTCCATGCTGCGTGAGCGGTCGGACTTGTGGAAACGATCGAAAATGTACGGAAGATCATCTCCGGGTATGGGCTCGCCGACATTCTTTACCGAGACATATGCCTTGGCACCCTTTTTATAGAGCCTTATCGTTATGGTGCTCCCGGGAGAGGCAAACTTTACCGCATTGTCGGTGAGGTTATAAATGACCTGCGTTATCGAATCGCGCTCGGCGAAAACTATGATGGGATCCTCGGGAAGCTGAGGATCGACATCGAGATTCTTGCCCTTTGCGCGGCTCTCAAAGCTCAGCAGGCATTGCAGCAGCAGCTCCGACAGGTCGAATTTCGAGCGCTTGGATATATCCACCGCGTCGCTTTCCGCCTGACTGAGGTTTAGCATATTACGGACAAGGCGGGATAAGCGCCGCGTTTCGTCCGCTATCTTGCGCAGGTACTTGTCCTCCTGCTCGCGGGGGATGGTGCCGTCGAGTATGCCGTCGGCAAAGCCGGCAATGGTGGTCATGGGCGTGCGCAGCTCGTGCGAGATGTTCGCTATGAACTCCTGACGCTTGTTTTCGCTCTGCTCAAGAGAGTCCGCCATGAGGTTGAACGAATCAAGCAGCGTTCCGATCTCGTCGTCGCGGTGCTCGTTCGGTCTGACGCGGACGGAGAAGTCACCGAGTGCAAATTTGCGCGCGGCAAGCGAGAGCTCGTCAAGCGGCTCGGCCATCTTTTTGGAGAAAAACAGGCTCATGAGTATCGCAACGAGCATGACCGCGACCGCGACCGCGAGCACGACTCCGAGAAATGCCTGCCAGCCGCTCATTATATCCATACTGTCAGAGGCGACAAACACATATCCAAGGAGCTCGTCGCCGGAATTTATTGGCTTTGCCACGACATACTGCTTTTCCGAATAAAAGCCCATGAGCGTCGTCAGGCTGTCAAAATCACCGGCAGCGCTCACCGCGGATATGACCGAGGGATCCAGAGTTTTGCCCTGATGCTTGGAGCAGTAGAGCGTCAAATCGGAACAGGACAGTACAAGACCGTCCTGATCGCAGATAAATATATGACTTTTTGTAACATTGGCTATTGGGCTTATCGTAAGCCGCAGGTTCCAGCTGGCAAGCGAATCCTGCTTCGAAACGGCAAGCGCGGAGCGCACGACCTCGTCGGCGCTCGCACTCATTCGCTCACGGGTGCTGCTTATAAGATAGCCTCGCCCGAGAAAGAAGAATGCCGCTCCGATTATGGAAAACGAGAAAAACACCAGAAGCGCAGTTGCAAGAAAATTGCGTAAGTAAATGCTCTTCATACAGAGCCTACCTCTTTTATTTCACGACTTCAAATTTATAACCGACGCCCCACACGGTCTGAAGGGACCATTGGGGAGAAACTCCCTCGAGCTTTTCTCTCAGGCGCTTTATGTGCACATCAACGGTGCGCGAATCGCCGAAGTAATCAAAGCCCCATACCTCGTCAAGAAGCTGATTGCGGGTGAAAACTATGTTAGGGGAGGCCGCGAGATGGTACAGAAGCTCCATCTCCTTGGGCGGAGTATCGACCTTTACGCCGTCAACGATGAGCTCATAGGAATCAAGGTTTACGATGAGCTTGTCATAGCACAGCTTTTTCTCCTTGGGTGTGTTGTCCTGCTCGGAGCGGCGCATTACCGCATGGATGCGCGCCAGAAGCTCTTTTACCTCGAAGGGCTTTGTAATATAATCGTCGGCGCCGATGTCGAGACCTGCGACCTTGTCGCCGACCGAGCCCTTTGCCGTGAGCATGATTATGGGCACCGAGGAGGTCTTGCGGATCTCACGGCAGACCTGCATACCGTCCATCACGGGCATCATTATGTCCAGAAGCACAAGGTCCGGTGAGACCTCGTCGAACATGGCGATACCCTTACCGCCGTCGTGTGCGATGCTGACATCAAACCCGTCCTTCTCAAGATAGAGCATGAGAAGCTCGGCAATGTTGACATCGTCTTCAATAACGAGGGCTTTCTTGTTCATATCATTTTCCCCCTTGGAACAATACTTTTCTGAGTATACATTAATTATACGGATTATGAAAGCCTTTTAGTTAATAATCTGTAAAAAAGGGGAGTATTAAAAAGAAGCCGCGGCAAAGACCGCGCTGAGATAAGAAAAAACACGGTTTTGAGCGGCTCCCTTCCGCCTATACTTCATAAAAAATCTCGGCAATACACAAGGCATTGCCGAGATTTTGTTATATTGTCCGAACGAAAGATCCCTCGTTCAAAGCTATTGGCACCCAAAACGGTTCGACCGGCGCGCGGTCAGGGCACGGCGGCGCAGACATTCGTGACTGCCGTGCCGTTTCGGGCGTGTGTGCTTTTTGTCTCAGCCGGTCTGATAAGAGCAGCTGCTTTTGACGGTATAAGGGGAGTGTTATGCGTTCTTTGCAGCCTTCGACTGCCTGCTCAGGGTCTTTACACCCTCGATAACGAGGTCGATAGCCAGTATGATGAGCAGGACGGCGATCACCGCACGGATGACGCCCCATGTGACATCGGTGCCGGCAGTGATGAGACCGATCTGCGCCTTGATGGTGAACACCAGAGAGGTCAGGGTGACGATGAGCATGAACGCCATGGGGAAGTAGAACATCTTGTTGTTTCTGCCGATCTTGCCGAGCCATGCGGCGACCGCGAGCAGACCGAGCGCGGCCAGCAGCTGGTTTGCGGCGCCGAACAGAGCCCAGATCTTTGCGTAGCCGGTCATGCCGAGGGCAATGCCGAGAACAACGGTGATGGCGGTGGCAACATACGGATTAACGAGCACCTTGCGTGCACCGGTCATATCCTTTACATCCTCGCCGGGCTTGAGCCAGAATTCCTGGAACATATAGCGGGCAAGGCGGGTGGCGGTGTCAAGCGAGGTCAGGCAGAATGCGGAGACTGCGAGGATGAGCAGGGAATAGGTGATCTCCTGAGCGCCGGAGCCGAACAGACTGCCGAGCATTGAGGACAGACCGCCCGCAAAAACCGCAGTGGGGACGACGGTGGTGCCGCTGGCGTAATCGTTCCAGATGTACGCGACCGCGCACAGGGAGATGATAGCCAGAGCGGACTCGATGAGCATGCCGCCGTATGCAATGGGACGGGCGTCGCGCTCGTTGTTGAGCTGCTTTGCGGTGGTGCCGGAGCCGACGAGGGAATGGAAGCCGGAGATGGCGCCGCATGCGATCGTTACGAACAGTGCCGGAAACAGGTATCCCAGGGATGTGCCGGTCGGAGCGAGCGTGTCGCTGAAGCCGGTGAACGCAGGCATTGCGCCAATGTCAGGGTGGCAGCCGATAATGCCGATCACCGCAAGGATCATCATGCCGTAGAGCAGGAACGAGCTCAGGTAATCGCGCGGCTGGAGCAGGATCCAGACGGGCGTTACCGATGCAACGAGAATGTAAACGCCGCAGATTATCATCCATGCCTCGTAGCCGAGGTAGATGGGGTGCCAGTTAAGGCCGATGTACATTGCGACAACGATGAGAACGATGCCGATGATGGTGGAAACACCGAGAGGTGCGTTTCTTCTGTAAACGAAGAAGCCGAACAGAACGGCCAGAACGATGAAGAAGATGGAGATCATCGCGGTGCTGGCATTTGCGGCGCTTGCCGCGTAGTCAATGGCGCCGGTGTCGGTGTAGGTCGCCTTGAAGGTGTTTGCAACGATAGAGCCGAACGCGGCAACGACGAGCAGCAGAGTGAGGTAAGCGAAGATGATAAACAGCCGCTTTGCCTTCAGACCGATGCTGTCCTCAATAACGGTGCCGATGGATTTACCGTTGTTGCGGACCGATGCGAACAGCGAACCGAAGTCATGCACACCGCCGAAGAAGATACCGCCTATGAGTACCCAGAGCGCAACGGGGACCCAACCGAAAACCGCAGCCTGAATAGGTCCGTTTATCGGACCTGCGCCTGCGATAGAGGAGAAGTGGTGACCCATGAGTACGGGCGCCTTTGCGGGCACATAGTCAACGCCGTCTTCCATGGTGTGAGCGGGAGTAGCTTTGTTAGGATCCACTCCCCATTTGTTTGCCAGCCATCTGCCATAGAAGACATAGCCTATGACAAGGATGACTATGCTGATGATAAGTAATACAGCAGCATTCATTTTTTGAGTTCTCTCCCTTCAAAAAAATGTTATTTCAGCAGCGTTTTTTTCAAAAGCTGTGCTGTACTGCGTCCGCTGCCGTTTGCAGCGGTCATTCCCGTTCCGAGCTCTATGACGCCGGTGTGGAAATCCATCCAGCCGTAATAGGAGAAGCGGAAGCTTTTATATATCCTCGTTTTCTTGAGCGCCTTTACTGCGTCCTTATCGCAGGCGTCGCAGATGAAAAGCGCGGTTATGTATGAGCACATATGTCCCGGCTTGGGCTCTATATGCCCCATACCGTCCGTATAGGCATAGTCTCTGCATTTTTCAAAAACATCCTTCGTAAGCTGCGGAACGGAGAAGATATAAACATACTCATTGCTGTCATATTCCCAGAGCTTCGCCGCCTTTACGAGGACATATTTCTCCGAGTGGACATAGAGAAAGCAGGTGGCGGCAAGCTCCCCTGCGCCATCGTCAAAGCGCTCGATATCGAAGTATGCCGAATAGCTTTCACACAGCTTGTCTATAGCCTCTGACCTTGTCATCGTCCACCTCTATAAAGTAAATATTAATTAACGGTTAAGGTTGTTAATTTTTATTCAAAGATGTTAACAGTATATATCCGCGCTCTGTGAAAATCAAGTGCATATTCAGCATTTTTAACATTAAATTTTGTCATGTTACACAAAAAGTCGTAAAGATAATGTCAAGTTTGTTAATTTACGCGTATATAAGCCGTAATTGCTCCTTTACAAGTGCAAAACAATGAAGTATCATGAAAAGCAACAGAATTTCAGATATAACGGAGAAACCTACATGAACGAATTTAAGCTGTGTGTGCCGTGCCTGCTGGGGCTCGAGGGTCCTATAGCCGATGAGCTCAGGCGCATGAAGATGCAGCAGGTGCATAACGAAAACGGCAGAGTTTACTTTTCGGGCGGCGCACAGGAGATAGCAAGGGCGAATATAAATCTGCGCATAGGCGAGCGAGTGCTGTTAGAGCTCGGCAGATTCAGGGCGGAGAGCTTCGACGAGCTGTTTGAGCGCACAAAAGCCCTGCCGTGGGAGGAGCTTGTACCGCGTGACGCGGCATTCCCCGTCAAGGGCTACAGCCTCAACTCAAAGCTGTTTTCGGTGTCCGACTGCCAGAAGATAATAAAGAAAGCGGTCGTTGAGCGCCTGAAGAGCGTTTACGGCATCGAGTGGTTCCCGGAAACGGCGGAGACATATCAGATACAGTTTTCCATAATGAAGGATGAGGTCTCGCTGTGCATAGACACCTCCGGCGAGGGACTGCACAAGCGCGGCTACAGACCCGCACATAACGCGGCTCCGCTAAAGGAGACCATGGCGGCGGCTATGGTGAGTCTTTCACGCTACCGCGGCAGAGAGGACTTCTGCGATCCGTTCTGCGGCAGCGGTACCATACCCATAGAGGCGGCGCTCATCGCAAAAAACCGCGCTCCGGGTCTATACAGGAGCTTTTCGGCGATGCACTGGAGGAGCCTTGACCCGTCGGTCTGGCAGACCGAGCGTGAGCTTGCGAAGGGACGCGAGTTTAACGGAAGCTATAATATAGTCGGCGCGGATATAGACCCCGCCGCGCTCGACATTGCAAGGGAAAATGCCCGCCGCGCCGGAGTTGAGGACATCGTGCGCTTTGAGAAAGCGGATGCGGCGAGATTTGACCGCGTTACCGAAAACGGAATAATCGTCACCAATCCGCCATACGGTGAGCGCATTATGGAAAAGCAGGAGGCCGAGCAGCTTTACCGGCTTTTCGGGGAGGCGTGGAGAAGGTCGAAAAACTGGAAGCTGTACCTGCTGTCCTCGCACACCGAGTTTGAGCGTACCTTCGGCAGGACGGCCGACAAAAAGCGCAAGCTCTATAACGGCATGATAAAGTGTGACCTGTTCATGTACCTGAAATAAACTCGCAAGAAAAAATATATAAAAATTTTTGCG
>CAVHZB010000043.1:7611-10316 GCA_963640555.1 Phascolarctobacterium succinatutens | reverse complement strand
CAGACTCACCCTCGTGCGTATGCTGCGAGTCCTCGACTTCGGAGAATAATAAAGGATACAAAAATAAACAGTCAAATGCCGCATCCAAGATAGGATGCGGCATTTTGATATCATTATATTACATCATTATATTACCTTACAGCACCTTTGACAGGAAGTCCTGAAGCCTTTCGCTCTGCGGATGCTCAAAGATCTCCTCAGGCGTTCCCTCCTCAACAAGCTTGCCGTCTGCCATGAAGATCACACGGTTGCCTACCTCGCGGGCAAAGCCCATCTCATGCGTGACGACGACCATGGTCATCCCCTCGTGTGCAAGCTCCTTCATAACATCGAGCACCTCGCCGACCATTTCGGGGTCAAGCGCACTCGTAGGCTCGTCAAACAGCATGACCTCAGGCTCCATGCACAGCGCACGCACTATGGCGATACGCTGCTTCTGCCCGCCTGAAAGCTGGCTGGGATATGCATTGGCGCGGTCTGCAAGTCCTACGCGTTCAAGAAGCTCCATGGCCTTAGCCTCCGCTTCCTGCTTGCTTTTTCCAAGAAGCTTTGTCGGGGCAAGGGTCATGTTTCTGAGCAGTGTCATGTGCGGGAAAAGGTTGAAATGCTGAAAAACCATGCCCATCTTCTGCCGATGCAGATTTATATTACAGCTTGGATCAGTTATATCGACACCGTCGAAGGTTATCGTGCCTTCGGTGGGTACCTCAAGGAGGTTGAGGCACCGGAGGAAGGTTGACTTACCCGAGCCGGAGGGGCCGATGACGACAACGACCTCGCCCTTATGGATATCAGTGCTCACGCCGTCGAGCGCCTTGATCCTGCCGCCTTTAAAATGCTTCTTAAGGCCGTCTACTTTTATGAGAACATCAGTGGTCACTGTCACGCAGCCTCCTTTCAAGCTTGCCTACGAGCCATGTGAAGAACATGACCATTGTAAGGTATACGAGCGCAACGCCGATAAGCGGCAGGAACGGTGAGTAGGTCGCACCGCGGATAACATCGCCCGCCTTGGTGAGGTCGCGTATCGCAACATAGCCCGCAACGGAGGTCTCCTTGAGCAGAACGATGAACTCGTTTGCAAGAGTCGGAAGAACATTTTTGAAAACCTGCGGGATTATTATGTACTGCATCGTGCGGACATAGTTAAAGCCGAGCGAGCGTCCGGCCTCGAACTGCCCCTCGTCGATGGACATTATGCCGCCGCGCACTATCTCGGCGACATACGCACCCGAGTTTATGCCGAAGGCGAGCATTGCTATCGCAAGGCTGTTTCTGGAGGACGCAAATATTATATAGTATATGATCATCAGCTGAACGACCACAGGTGTGCCGCGGATCACCGTGAGGTACACCTTGCATATGCCGTTTGCTATGCCGAGCACAGTCTTCCCGAAGCCCGGGCGCATCGTGAGGTGGTTTTTATCCCATGTTGACCGCACTATAGCTATGATAACGCCGATGCATATACCGATAAGGCAGGCGACGATCGTTATCTTGAGAGTATTGCCGAGGCCGTCGACAAGAAGCTTCCAGCGGTCCTTTTCTATAAAGTTTAATATGAACTGACTTTTGATGTCTGCCATCCACGCGTCCAAAAGGCTACCTCCTAATAATTATTTTAACGCTCAAAATGAGGCTCCATGATCGCACGGAGCCTCATTGATCAAGTTTTGCAACTATCAGCCGTTGTTTGCCGCGACGAATGCCTTTGCAGGCTCATTGTCGATAATGACACAGTCGATCTTGCCGCTGGTGAGAGCCGCGATAGCATCGGCACCCTTGGGGAACGCCTGAACATGGTCCTCGCCGAAGCCGCCGTTTTCAATGGTGTCGGAGGCGTAGATGTAACCGGTGGTTGCGTTCTGGCATCCGATCTGGATGTCCTCGCCGTTTTCGATCTTTGCGACCATGTCGTCAGCGCTGGTGATATCGGAGTCTTCCTTAACGATCATTACCTGAACGCCGGTAGCATAGCTGTCGGAGAAGCTGATGCTCTGGAGGCGCTCCTCGGTAACGGTCATGCCTGCCATTGCAATGTCTGCCTTGCCGGAGGTGAGTGAGGGGATGATAGCGTCAAACTCCATGTCGGAAATTACGAGCTTCATACCGAGCTTGTCCGCGATGAGACCTGCTACAGTGGGGTCGATGCCGACGAACTCGTCGCCTTCAACGGACTCATACGGAGGGAATGCGGCGTTGGTAGCCATAACGAGCTCCTCTGCACCATCGGCAACATTCTTCTGGACCTCAGGGAGAGTGCCGGTGCCGGAGATGTAGTAATCAATGACAGCCTGGAGAGTTCCGTCGTCCTTGAGCTCCTTAAGAGCTGCGTTTATCTTCTCAAGCAGTGCGGTGTTTTCCTTTGCAACGCCGATAGCATATTCCTCGGTAACATATTCGCTGTCAAGGATCTTCAGCTTTGCGCTTGCCTGATCATCGTCTTTGCTGTCCTCATTATTGCTGCATGCGCACAGTGCGAACACCATGACCATCGCAAGCAGAAGTGCGATAAACTTTTTCATTTTTCTATACCTCTCAAAAATTATTAACTGTTTTATCCGCCGTTCCTCACGGCGATGCTTATATTAGCATCATTATTCACTCTTGTCAACACTTTTTTGAAAAAATATTCGTATTTTTTTCAAAAAAAGCTCGTTTATAATGAATAATATTCACTTGATACGAATATTCATAGTTTTTAT
>CAVHZB010000043.1:0-7376 GCA_963640555.1 Phascolarctobacterium succinatutens | reverse complement strand
ATGCATTTGCACGGTTTTATGTTCTTCTTTTTAGTAAAGCTGCAAAAGAAAACAGTGCAAAAGCTATTATATTTACTATTACCACCGCCGCACCTGACGGCAGCTCGAGAGCATAGGAGGCACCCATGCCGATAACAAAGCATACTACCGAAACCACGGCTGAGCATATCACCACCGACTTGAAGCTGCGGCAGACGCGCATGGAGGTGAGCGCCGGAAAGATGATAAGGCTCGATATGAGCAGTGCGCCCATCATGCGCATTCCGATAACGACAGTCACTGCCGTTAATACGGCTACAATGCTGTTTATAAGCTGCACATGCGTTCCGGTGGCTTTTGCGAATGTTTCGTCAAAGGTCACGGCGAATATTCGAGGATAAAGGAGCACAAACATCAGAAGCACGGCTGCGGAAAGTATGATGCTCAGCACGGCATCCGTGTGGCTCAAGGACAATATGCTGCCGAACATATAGTTTGAAACATCCGTGTTCATGCCGCTTGTCAGCGACACGGTAACTACGCCGACAGCCAGTGCCGAGGATGATATCAGCGCTATGGCGGCATCGCCCTTTATCTTGCTGCTCTGATTTATCCGCAGGAGCAGAAATGCCGCCGCAACGACCGTCGGCACCGCGAGGTACAGCGGCGCTATATTCGCGGCCGCGGCAATGGCAAGGGCGCCGAAGCCGACATGGGAAAGCCCGTCGCCTATCATCGAATACCGCTTCAGCACAAGCGATACGCCAAGCAGCGAGGCGCACAGCGACACAAGCACTCCGACGACCACCGCTCTTATCATGAAGTGGTATGAGAACATCTCTTTTATAAGCTCTATCATGCCCTTGACCCTCCCACAAAGCGGCGCGCAAGATCGCTTTCACGGTACTGCGCGGTGGTGCCGAAGAACAATTGGCTGCGTCCGAGATGCAGGATATGAGTTGCGTAGCGCACGGCGGCATGTATATCATGCGAGATCATGATAACGCTCGTATTATCGCATAGGTTCACAAGCTTTATAAGATTATACATCTCGTTTGCCGCGACCGGATCAAGCCCCGTGACCGGTTCGTCCAGCAGCAGGAGCTTTTTCGTTGCACACATAGCGCGTGCGAGCAGCACCCGCTGCTGCTGACCTCCGGACAGCTCAAGATAGCAGCGCCCGGCAATATCGTCTATTCCGAGGCGTTCCATATTCTCTGCCGCCGCAGCCTTATCCGCGGCATTGTAAAACAGCCTGCCCCTCATGGAGCTGAGTCTCCCCGAGAGCACGACCTCGCGCACGGATGCGGGAAAATCGCGCTGGATCTGCGTTTGCTGAGGCAGATAGCCTATCTCGGTGGGGTCGAGGTCATTGAAGATTATCTCGCCCTTGAGCGGCTGCTTCAGACCGAGTATGCCGCGCATGAGCGTGCTTTTTCCCGAGCCGTTTTCGCCGACTATGCAGAGATACGAGCCGGCGTCTATCGAAAAATTTATATCACTGAGCACCGTTTCGCCGTCATATGCGAAGCTCAGATCCTTACATTCAAGCTGTGCCACTCAGTATAGCGCCTCCTTCAGGGTATCAATATTCATGCGCATGAGGTCAAGGTATGTCACTCCGTCCTCAAATTGCTGTGCGGTGACGCTGTGCGCAGAGTAAAACGGAAGCTTTTTGCAGCCGGTGTCCTCGCATATGACATCCGCCATTTTCTCATTGGAAAATTCCATGTACAATACGGCGGGAATGCTCTCCTCGCGCACATGGTCGATCAAAAACGCCACGGTTTTTGCCGACGGCTCGGTCTGAGACGCGCAGCCCGGATACGCCGCATAATACTCCAGCCCATACTCCCGCGTGAAGTAACGCATCGGGAACCGGTCGGCAAATACAAGCGTTTTGCGCACGCCGTTGAGCACCGTTGTGCGTATCTCAATATCAAGCTCCATGAGCTTGGCGTTATAGACCTCGAAATTGAGGATATATTCATTCGTACCGTCGGGGTCAATGGCGCACAGCTCGTCACATATCGCGCGGCATATCTCGGAGGCGTTTACGGGTGAGGTCCACACATGCTCATCGAGCTCGTCCTCCCCGTCCTCCTCGGCGGCATATATGCCCTCGCCGCTCTCCTTTACGGTCTCGACGCAGTCCATCATGCGCACGGACCGCACATCCTGACCGATGAGCGACTCGACCCACTCCTCCGACTCGCCGCCGTTATAGATAAACAGGTCGCTTTCCTTAATGGCGATTATATCCTTCGGCGAAGGCTCATATGAGTGCACCTCGGCTCCGGGCTTTAAAAGCAGCGTTATCTGTGCCCTGTCGCCGGCTATCTCCCGCGCAAAGTCATACGCCGGAAAATCCGAGCAGACTATTTGCAGCTTTGTATCGTCCTTTGCCGTTTCCTCGGCGGTACACGCCGAAAGGATAACGCACAGCAGTAATACTATAGGTATGATATTTCTTATTCTTCTCATTTTAATCAAGCAGCACTGCGGCTGCGGTGCCGATAAGGCTCATGTTTTCAAGGCTTACAAACTCATAGCTTCTGCCCATGATCTCACCGGCATATATATCCATGAATTTTTCAAGCTCCGGGCGCAGGAGGCGGCTTGCCGAAAATAGTGAGCCGTCAACGCCTATGCACACCGGGCTGCCGACTCCGGTGCCGGTTAGCTCGAGTATCGCGCACAGCTTGCAGGCTATGCAGCGGGCGGCGCGCTCGAACAGTTCATTTATTATGTAAACCAAATTGACCCTGTCCTCGCTGTTGAAGCCCTTGGGAAAGCGTCCGCTGCCCCATTTGTCTATCGTAGGCGTTGCGACCTCGATCATTTTTTCGATGATGGCCGCGGCATTTTCCGAAAACAGCCCCTCGCGTGCGGCCTGCTTGAGCGTGTACATGCAGACCTGACCGAGATAGCGTCCGGAAATGAGCTTTTCGGCAATGTACTCTCCGGTATCGGGTAGATCCGCATCCATAGCAAGGTCGCAGTCGCCGCGCGGGAAGCCGTCAAACGCGCCGCTTTCGAGGGTGACGAGCATTTTGCCGCTCTTATCCGAGCCGAGCTTGGGAATGCTTCCGAGCTCAAGCTCGCAGCAGGTATTGCACCCGGTTCCGGCAACAAGTCCCACGAAACCGGAATATGCGTTCCTTGACAGTGCCTTTGCCGCAAGCAATGCAGCCGGAGTGTCGTTTAATACGACTATTTTCCCCGCCCGTACACCCCTGCGCTCGAGCTCTGCGCGCAGGGATGCGCCGAGATACGAGCCGCAGGCACCACTGATGTCGACCTGCTTTGTCAGTCCCAGCACCCTGCCGTCCCGCTCGGGAGTTATCTCTACCGGATATGAAAAGCAGAAGCCGATGTTTTCGGTCTCGCTCATAAGCGGCTGCACCGCATCGGCTACCGTTCCGATAAACTCCTCCCAGCTCACCGGACCGTTTGAGCCGGGCATGGGCTGAGTGCTCTGATGCTCTATCACGGCGCCGGATGCATCAAAGCTTATAACTGCGGTGCGGAAATTCGTGCCGCCCGCGTCGATGACCACGGCTTTTTCGTTTCGCGCCGGTCTTCTGCCGGACGCAAGATATGTCGGTATCATCGGAAGTGAGCTTTTGCCGCCGGCAAGTCCCGCCTTCATGCTCTCTGTAAATGTCTTTGTGCAGACGCTGAGATCCACGCTCTCGGCGTCCATGCCGTGGGCCTTCATAAACTGTGCTACTTTTATCATTTTACACCTCAAAGACCCGGCGGAGCTCCGCCGGGCCTTTATAATCCATGATCCGAAATAATCCGATCGTTACTTTTCTGCGGGAGCGCTCTTTACGGACTCTACGACGCCCTCGGCCAGACCGGCTATACCCTGTATCTCGCTGGGTATGATTATCTTGGTCGCCTTGCCGTTTGCTGCGGCAGCAAAGGCCTCAAGAGCCTTTATCTTCAGCACGGCATCGCTCGGCATGGACTCGTTTATGAGGCGAATGCCCTCTGCCGTTGCCCTCTGGACCTTGAGGATAGCCTCAGCCTCGCCCTCGGCCTCAAGGATCTGCTGCTGCTTCTTTGCATCGGCGCGCAGGATCGCCGATTCCTTTTCACCCTCGGCTTCAAGGATGGCGGCGCGCTTTTCGCCCTCGGCACGCAGGATCGCCTCACGGCGCTCACGCTCTGCCTTCATCTGCTTTTCCATCGCCGACTGGATCTCTCTGGGCGGGAGAATGTTCTTGAGCTCAACGCGGTTTACCTTGATGCCCCACGGGTCGGTAGCTTCGTCAAGAATAGTACGCATTCTGCCGTTTATGAGATCGCGGCTGGTGAGGCACTGGTCGAGCTCCAGGTCGCCGATTATGTTACGAAGCGTTGTGGCGGAGAGGTTCTCGATCGCCACCATGGGATGCTCGATACCATAGGTATACAGCTTGGGGTCGGTTATCTGAAAGTAGATAACGGTGTCGATCTGCATGGTGACATTATCCTTGGTGATAACGGGCTGGGGCGGAAAATCTGCTACCTGCTCCTTGAGGGAAATGGTTTTTGCGACTCTCTCAAAAAACGGGATCTTTACATGAATGCCGGTGCCCCATGTCGCCTGATATTTGCCCAGGCGCTCGATTATCATCACCTTGCTCTGCTGGACGATACGGATGTTTCTTACAATGATCACTAATGCAAGAAGCACTATTACAGCGATTACATATTCCATTTATTTTCTCCTTATGTCTTATTTTACTGCTTCGGGTACTGCCACAATGAGCTTTACTCCGTCAATGCGCTGAGCGGTAACGAGTGAATCCTTGGGTATTACGCTCTCGTTTGCACTTCTGGCTGTCCATGTCTTGCCGTCAACATAAACGGCGCCGGTACCCGCGATATTATCTATCGTCTCGGTGACTCTGCACTCCTTGCCGATGACTATGTCGGCATTGGTCGGCTCGACCTTGTTGTTGACATATTTTTTCACCAGCGGTCTCGTGTAATACAATGTCACCGCCGAAACAGCGAGAAACGCGAGCACCTGTGCCCAAACGGGAGCGCCGAACATCGCGCACAGCAGCGCAATGAGCGATCCAGCGGCAAACCATATACACACAAGCCCCACCGTTACCGCCTCGACAACGAGAAACAGCACCACGGCGGCAAGCCACAATGTTGTCATCGTAAATTCAAATGGCATTGCTTTCACCTCCGTTTTTTATTATATTGTATAACATTTATCATATTTAATCAATAGCAAACCTTGCGTTTTTCTATGTCGTGGAAATTATTGCTTTCCTCCGTTCAATTTAGGTCATTACCACTTTACATTTGTGATGTGTTGATGTAATATAGATGCACAGTTTGTGTTTTTTGATGACCGCAAGGAGGTTATTATTTATGAATAAGCTTAACAGAAAGCCCCGTAATCAGGATATGTACAAGGCGATACTTACGCTCAAAACCGTTGAGGAATGTATGGATTTCTTCGACGATCTGTGCACCGTTACCGAGATACAGGCTATGGAGCAGCGCTATCAGGTGGCTGTCTGCCTTTCCAAGGGCATGATATACAATGACATTCTCGCCGAGACCGGAGCTTCGAGTGCTACGATAAGCCGTGTTAACCGCTCCCTGCAGTACGGCAAGGACGGATACGAGACGGTGTTCAGCCGTCTGGAGCAGCAGGCAGAGGAGTGATGAGTACATCCTACGGTCCCCTGTCGGCTTGGTATGACAAGCTGACCGGCGATATACCCTACGGTGAGTTTGCGGACTTTTACGAAAAGTGCTTTGCGGCAGACGGGGGCGATTTCGGAACACTGCTCGACCTTTGCTGCGGCACCGGAACGCTTACTGCCATGATGGCTCAGAGAGGCTACGAGCTGATCGCGGTCGACGCCTCGCCGGATATGCTCATGCAGGCATCGGGCAAGGCGCCGGCAGGCGGGATACAGCCTCTTTACCTGTGTCAGGATGCCGCCGAGCTCGATCTGTACGGCACGGTGGACGCAGCCTTCTGCTCGCTTGACGGGATAAATTATATTTCTCCGGAAAAGCTCGGCAGGGTTTTTGAAAGGCTGCACCTGTTTGTGCGCCCTTACGGGCTTCTGATCTTCGACATAAAAACGCCGGAGTGTTTGCGTGGTCTCGACGGTGAGATATTCGTAGATGAAACAGACGATGTGCTGTGCCTGTGGCGCGCGGATTTTGACGAGGACGAGCGGTGCATATGCTACGGCATGGACATTTTCTCCCGCTGCGGCAGACTGTGGCGGCGTGACGAGGAGGAGCATATCGAATATGCCCACGAGCCCGATATGCTAAAGGCGCTCCTTGAGAGCTCAGGCTTTGAGAGCGTTGAGCTTCATACCCGGTGTCCGCAGGGTGACAGCGGAAGAATGTTCATAACGGCTAAGAACACGAGCATATATTGAGGTAATACAATGGATAGGATATTAAGAGCAACAGCCGGAGGCGGCTTTGTAAAAATGTCGGCTATAAGCGCAAGAGAAACGGTTGAGCGGGCAAAGACCATTCATAGCTGCACTCCCACCACTGCGGCAGCTTTGGGACGCACGCTGTGCGCCGCGTCCATGCTCGGCAACATGATGAAGGAGGATAACGGCAGTCTCACCGTCCGTATAAACGGCGGCGGTCCGATAGGCAGCATAATCGCCGTTTCCGACAGCGCAGGCTTTGTGCGCGGCTATGTCACCGACCCGACGGTCGATCTGCCGCTCAGATCAGACGGCAAGCTCGATGTCGGCGGTGCAGTCGGAAGAAACGGTTTTCTGACCGTCAGCCGCGACATCGGTCTGAAGGAGCCCTATATAGGCTCGACCGAGCTTGTTTCCGGCGAGATCGCCGAGGATCTGACCTCGTATATGCTTGAAAGCGAGCAGATACCCGCAGCCTGCGGTCTCGGTGTTCTGGTGGACACCGATATGAGCATAAAATCCGCCGGCGGGTTTATCGTGCAGCTCATGCCCGGTGCGCCCGATGAGCTTATCGACAGGCTTGAGGAGAACATCCTCATGATGGACGCACTAACCACCATTCTTGCCGAGGATGGGCTCGAGGCTGTGTTCGATCAGGTGCTCAAGGGGCTTGAGCATCACATTGTCGGCACAGACGAGGTTGGATACCGCTGCTCATGCAGCCGTGAGCGCGTTGCTGAGGCAATACTCGGTGTGGGCGCAGATGAGCTAAAGAGCATGGCCGCCGAGGGAAAGGATATTGATGTCAGCTGCCAGTTCTGCGACACGGTATACACATTCACGCCCGACGATATATCAAAGCTTCTTGAGCAGCTAAAAAACGATTAAAATCTTCAAAATTGTTATTGACATTTGAGGTAAGCTTTAGTATAATAAACGAGCCGCTGATGAGGGAGCATAGCTCAGCTGGTTAGA
>CAVHZB010000042.1:0-21044 GCA_963640555.1 Phascolarctobacterium succinatutens | reverse complement strand
ATACAATCTTATATTATACATCTGCCGCACAAAAAAGCAAGGACAATGTGTCGAGGTGGTGAATCAAAGCGATAATTTTGCGTAAATATTGCATAAGGTGGAGCGTTTATACCAGTCCTACATAGTTTTTCAGCAGCTCCAGCAGTACAGAGCCGAAGCCCGCGCGATCAACGGCGGCATCCGCAACGAGAGGGACCTCCCGCACGGTTTTATCGCCGGAAACGAGCCTGAGCGTTCCGAGGCGCTGACCCTGCTCTATCGGAGCGGAGACAGACTCCGGCAGGTCGAGCTCATAGGATACATCGCCGACGGAGTTTTTGGCAACGAGCACAGCCTCGGCAGAGTCGTAAACCGGCTGAACGCTGTCGGCTGTGCCGAGGCTCACGCGTACCGGCGGCAGCACCTCGGAAGCTCGCAGAGGAAGCAGCTTATAGTTTGCAAAGCCGAAGCTTAAAAGCGCCTTTGCGTCGTTGCTGCGCGCATCAACGGTGTCCGCGTGCATGATAACGGCGATAAACTCGACCCCGTCTCTCATTGCGGTGGCGGAAAGACAGTACATTGCCCTTTCCGTGAAGCCGGTCTTTAAGCCGGTGCAGCCGTCATAATAGTAAACGAGCTTATTGGTGTTTGAAAGACCGAACTCTCCGCCGCGTATGGAGTCGATCCATATGGTGGTGTAATCCTTTATAAGCTCGTGGCTTATGAGCTCACGGCTCATGACCGCTATGTCGTATGCGCTGGTGTAGTGCTCATCATCCTCGAACAGACCGGTGCAGTTTTTGAAATTCGTGTCCTTTAAGCCGAGCTCGGAGGCGCGCTCGTTCATGCGCTTGACAAACGCCTGCTCCGAGCCGCACAGGTGCTCCGCCGTCGCAACGGCACAGTCGTTTGCCGATACAACGGCTATGCACTTGAGCATTTCGTCAACGCTCATTTTTTCGCCCTCCTCGAGGTAGACACAGCTCCCGCCGAAGCTGGCAGCCCTCTCCGAGGCCGTCACGGTGTCCTCAAGGCTGATTTCGCCGCGCTCTATCGCCTCAACAATGAGCAGCATGGTCATGACCTTTGTAACGCTTGCCGGCGGCATCCGCTCGTGCGAATTTTTTTCGTATATAACATCGCCGGTCACCTTTTCCATGAGTATGGCCGATGGCGCGGAGATCTCAACGCTGTCGGGCGGGACCGGTTCTGCGGCGTGAACGGGGACAATAAGCATCGGCAGTGTCAGCACCGTGCAAAATAATTTTTTCATGGCTTATCCCTCCAGTCATATAGAGCATATGCCGGATGCTGCATTTAATGCTTGTGGTTGCAGAATTATGCTTTATTCGACAAAAAGTGAATAGGCTGGTGAGTACCGGCAGGGTGAAAAGCCTTGAAAACTAAAGGTTTTAAACATTTTCAACACAGTTTTCAACATGAATAACTCGGTTATATCCGCAAAACGGTTTACATAACGCAATAATAACACAAAAATTTTTCGGAGATATTGACGGAATGGGGAAGTGATAGTAATATCTAATTGACGATCGGAGGTGGCTAAATTGAACAAAAAGCACAAATATTCCCAATATATAGGCTGGGGCATAACCGCGTTTGCCGTTATTGCCGCGAGCATACTGTTTTACTTCGGCATAGACTATATGGGCGATCTTATGAGCGTGCTGGGCTCGCTCATGGGCATACTAAGCCCCTTTATATGGGGGCTTGTGATATCATATCTGCTCGTCCCTTCGATGATAATGTATGAAAACAAGCTGTTTAAGCCGCTTGTTGCGGGCATAAGGAAAAAACATCCCAAATTCAAGGCGGGAAAGAAGCTTCCGAGGGTGCTCGCGCTCATACTTGCCGAGATAGTGCTGGTATTCATAATCGCGGCTCTGATATATCTCATCGTTCCGCAGGTGTACGAGAGCATATCGGCGATAATCACGAACAGTCCTACATACTTCGACACGGCATCCTCAACGATAGACAAGCTCCTTAAAAACTATCCGGAGATAGAGGAATATGCCACCAAGATATTCGGAAACCTCACCGATGCGCTCACAAAGTGGGCAACGAATACGCTGCTGCCCAGCATGGAAAGCATCGTAACGAACATAACCAGCGGCGTTATGTCCGTGCTTAAGGCCGTGTACAATGTCGTCATCGGCATTATCGTGTCGGTCTATATTCTATATAACAAGGAGCCCTTTATTGCACACTACCGCAAGATACTCTACAGCATTTTCTCTCCCGCGCACGCAAGAAAGGTCTCCTCGGCTCTCCGCTTTGCCGACCGCACCTTCATGGGCTTTATCACCGGCAAGCTCCTTGACAGCGCCATAATAGGCGTCATCTGCTATTTGGGCTGCGTAGCGCTGAATATGCCGTATTCGCTGCTGATATCAGTCATTGTCGGCGTAACGAACGTCATCCCGTTCTTCGGCCCGTTTATCGGCGCCGTGCCGTCGGCACTGCTGGTGCTGCTGGTAGACCCGAAAATGTGCCTGTGGTTCATAATTTTCATCTTTGTTCTTCAGCAGCTTGACGGCAACGTCATAGGACCGAAGATACTGGGCACATCCATCGGCATAAACGGCTTCTGGGTGCTGTTTTCCATTGTGCTGTTCGGCGGCATATTCGGCTTCTGGGGCATGCTGCTGGGCGTTCCGGCATTCGTTATCATCTACACGATGATAGAAACGCTCGTGAACAAAAAGCTTAAACGCGAAAATCTGCCGACCGATGCCGAAGCGTATCAAAATCTTGACTACATAGATCCTGAAACGCTTGAGCTCGTGCCGAAGCGTAAAACAAAAAAGCCGCCCGAGCAGGACGGGGGCAAAAATGAATAAAAAATAGAATTAGGGCTGCACCGCTTGGGTGCAGCCTTGAAATTTGGATCTCTTTATCGGTGCGCTAAGGTATTATGCGCCTCGAGCAGCGCCGAGCACAGCGCGGACACATCCTCCGGTGTGTTAAAGCGCGAAAAGCTTATCCTCACGGCACCGTCGATGACGGCTGCCGGAAGCCCCATTGCCTCCAGCACATGGCTCCTGCCGCCTTTTTTGCAGGCAGAGCTGCGCGAGACGAATATGCCCTTTGCCTCAAGATAGTTCATCAGAACCTCGCTGCGCCAGCCGGGAAGAGAGACACTGAGAATGTGCGGCGCACCGCCGCCGATGACCAGCGCCTCCGGCATGGTCTCGGTGACGGTCATTATAGCCTGTTCACGCAGACCATACATTTTTTCGCAGTTATCCTTCATTCCGGCAAAGGCTATCTCCGCCGCAGCACCGAAGGCGGCTATCTGCGGCATTGCCTCGGTCCCGGCGCGCATACCGCTTTCCTGAGCGCCGCCGCGAATGAGGGGCTTGATTTTGACCCCGGTTTTGATATACAATGCGCCTATGCCCTTCGGAGCATGGATCTTGTGACCACTAAGGCTGATCATGTCCGCACCGAGAGCTTTCGCCCTGAACGGCACCTTCATAAAGCCCTGAACGGCATCGGTATGCAGAAGCGCCTTCGAGCCCTCGGCCTTGAGCATTTTAGAAACTCCCGCAATATCGGTGACGGCTCCGGTCTCGTTATTTACCATCATGAGCGTTACGAGCACCGTGTCGCTGCGCAGGGCGCTTTTGACTGACTCCACGGAGATCGAGCCGTCAGGCTCGGGGGCAAGATATGTCACCTCAAAGCCTCGCGCTTCAAGCTCCGCGAGCGTTTTCCGCACCGCATCGTGCTCAACGGCGGATGAGATTATGTGCTTTCCCCGGCGGGCTAAGCTCTCGGCACCCTTGGTTATCGCCCACACATCGCTTTCCGAACCGCAGGATGTGAAGTACACCTCGGCGGGCGTGCAGCCCAGTGCCTTTGCTATCTGTGCACGGGCGGTGTCAAGATATGCCTTTGCCTCGCGCCCCTTCGTATGCGTGGAGCTGGGGTTTCCGTAGCACTCGGTCATGACCTTATAGGCAATGTCGGCTGCTTCGCGGCAGACCTGCGTGGTCGCCGCATTATCAAGATAAACTTCCATATAACAGACTCCTCAGGAGATGATTTGCATGAAATACATTATATACACTCTTGGCTGCAAGGTCAACCAGTATGAAACTCAGGCCGTGGAAACACTGCTGCGCGAGCACGGACACCTGCCCTGCACCGAGGGTGAGGTCGCCGACGCCGTTATCGTCAATACCTGCGCGGTCACTGCCGAGGCGGGACGCAAGTCGCGTCAGGCAATACACAGGCTCAGAGAGGAAAACCCCGGAGCGGTGGTCGCCGTGTCAGGCTGCTATTCTCAGCTCAGCCCCGACACGGTGCAGAAGACTGGCGCAGATATAGTCTACGGTACCGCCGACAGGATAAAGCTCGTTGACGCCATAGAGAAGGCGGTCGCCACAGGCGAGGGCGGATACGAGCTCGATAAGCCCTTTGAAAGGCGCGTTTTTGAGGAGCTGCCCGCCGGAGCGGTATCGGGGCACACCCGTGCGCTGCTGAAAATCCAGGACGGCTGCGTGAATTTCTGTTCCTACTGCATAATACCGTACACTCGCGGCAGAGTGCGCAGCCTGCCGCTCGAGTCTGCCGTGCAGCAGGCTCGTGAGCTCGATGAGCACGGCTACAGGGAGCTTGTAATAACCGGTATCGAGATCGCGTCCTACGGTGTGGATCTTGAGGGAAAGCCCACACTTGCCGATGCCGTGTGCGCCATAGCCGAGGCTGCCCCGCATATGCGCCTCCGTCTGGGCTCGATAGAGCCGAGCATCATAACCGAGGAGCTCTGCAAAAGGCTTGCTTCGTGCGGCAGCGTTTGCAGGCATTTTCACCTTTCGCTGCAATCCGGCTGCGACGCAACGCTGAAGGCAATGAACCGCAAATACGATACTGCGCGGTTTTATGAAGCCATGCAGCTTCTGCGCAGATATTTTCCCGACTGCGGCATGACCTGCGATGTTATCGTCGGCTTCCCCGGCGAAACGGAGCAGCACCAGCTCGAAACGCTTGAGTTTCTCAAAAAAGCTGAGTTTTCCGACGCACATATATTTCCGTACTCCCGCCGTCCCGGCACTCCGGCCGATAAAATGGACGGTCAGGTCGACCGTGCGGCAAAGGCAAAGCGCTCAAAGCAGGCACGCGCCGTCGTTTCCGAAACGAGAAAGCGCTTTCTCGACAGCATGGTCGGCAAGACCCTTCCGGTTTTGTTTGAAACTCGTGAGGGCAGCCTGTGGAAGGGACACAGCGACAACTATCTTGAGGTGGCCGCACCCGGCGACGATCTGCGCGGAACGGTACATAATGTCCTGATAGATTCCGTTTCCGATGAAATTTTAGTCGGAAATGTCATTTGACAGAGAAATGATAAATGGCTATACTTTTAACATATGCGCAGGGAGGTGCTCATCGTGTCGAGAGAAAATGTATATAACTTTTCCGCGGGACCGTCAATGATGCCGGTGTCGGTGCTGGAAAGGGCAAATCGCGAGATAAGCGATTATAACGGCAGCGGAATGTCCGTTATGGAGATGAGCCACCGAAGTAAGCTGTTTGACGAGATCTTTCAGGCGTCAAAGGCAAAGCTCAGAAGCGCGCTGAAGGTGCCGGATAATTATGAGATACTGCTTCTGCAGGGCGGCGCAACGCTTCAGTTTGCGGCAATACCGCTGAATCTTATGGGTAGGGACGGCAGTGCCGACTATGCCGTCACCGGAAACTTTTCGTCGCTCGCAGCAAAGGAGGCACAGAAGTACGGCAGGGTGAATATAGCCTGCGACAGCTCCGACAAGGGGCACAGCTATATACCCGAAGCGCTCCGGCTCAGTGCCGGTTCAAGCTATTTCTATTACTGCGCGAATAACACCATTTACGGCACCGAGTGGCGATCCGTTCCCGATACCGCCGGAAAGACCATAGTCTGCGATATGTCCTCGGATATACTGTCAAAGCCGGTCGATGTGTCAAAATTCGGGCTTATATATGCCGGAGCACAGAAGAACATGGCTCCCGCGGGCTTGACGGTCGTTATCATCGACAGGTCCCTTGCCGGCAGGCAGACGGATATATGCCCCTCGGTAATGAGCTATGATACGCTTATAAAAAAGGATTCCATGCTCAACACGCCGCCGTGCTGGTGCATATATATGCTCGGGCTGATGCTCGAGTGGCTCGAGAGCATCGGCGGAGTCGCCGAGATGGAGAAAATAAAAAAACAGCGCGCGGGGCTCATATACGATGTGCTGGATAACAGCAGTCTGTATATTCCCCATGCCCGCCGCGATTCGCGCAGCGATATGAATATAACCTTCCGCACGGGCTCGGACGAGCTCGACGCGGACTTTATAAAGGGCGCTTCCCGGCGCGGGCTTTTAAATCTCAAGGGGCACAGGCTCACCGGCGGGATAAGAGCCTCGCTCTACAACGCGATGCCTATGCAGGGCGCTCAGGCGCTGGCTGAATATATGAAACAATTTGAGGTAGAACACCATGTTTAATATAAAGACAATGAATAAAATTTCGCCCGTGGGACTGGATAAGCTCAAGGCCCTCGGCTGTACCGTCGGCGCTGATATGGCAGAGCCCGACGGAATAATAGTCCGCAGCGCGGATATGCATTCATTTGCCGTTCCGGACAGTCTCCTCGGCGTTGCCAGAGCGGGCGCGGGGTACAATAACATTCCCGTTGACGATTATGCCGAGCGCGGAATAGTCGTCTTTAACAGCCCCGGTGCAAATGCCGAAGCGGTGAAGGAACAGACCGTTTGCTCGATGGTCATGGCGTCGCGAGATGTCATCGGCAGCATCGAGTGGGTAAAAAGCATAGCGGGCGAGGGTAAGAGGATACCCGAGCTCGTGGAAAAGGGAAAATCCAATTTCGCAGGTCCCGAGCTCATGGGCAAATGCGTCGGAGTTCTCGGACTCGGCGCAACGGGCGCACTTGTGGCAAACGCATGCCTTGCGCTGGATATGAGCGTTATCGGCTATGACCCATTCATGTCGGTCGACGCCGCATGGCGGCTCTCGCGCAATGTAGAGCGCGCCGACGATATAAGCGAGATATTCAAAAAGTGCGATTATATAAGCATAAATATCCCGTATAACGAGGACACCCACCATATGCTCGATGCTAAGGCGTTCGGCGCAATGCGCGACGGGGTGCGCATCATAAACGAGTCGCGTGCCGAGGTCGTTGACGACGATGCGATGCTTGAGGCTCTCGAGAGCGGCAAGGTCGCAAAATATGTCACCGATTTCCCGAACGAGAAGATACTCGGCGGCAGGAATGTCATTGCGCTCCCGCATCTGGGCGCATGCACTCCCGAGAGCGAGGACCGCTGTGCGGAGATGGCGGCAAAGCAGCTCTATGAGTATCTCAAAAACGGCAACATCGTAAACTCCGTGAACCTGCCCTCGGCAAAGCTCGAGCGCATGGGCGTCTGCCGTCTGTGCGTTATCCACCACAATGTGCCCGGCATGATAAACCGCATCCTCGATCTTATAACAGCGAAAAACATAAATGTCGAGCATATGATAAACAAGCCGCGCGGCAGATATGCCTACACGATAATCGACTTGAACGACGAGATCTGGGAGGACACCGCAAACACAATACGAAAAATGGACGATGTCCTCAGGGTCAGAGTTCTGTTCTGAGTAATAAATAATATAATTCCCTCAAAGCCTATGCTTTGGGGGAATTCAGCGTGTGCAAAAAAGTCTGTGACTTTTTTGCACACTGAAAAAACCGCCCCGTGGGGCGGTTTTTCGTATTTTGAGGGATGAATTTTATCTTTTGGTGACGCCTCTTGCCTTAAGGTAGCCCATGATGGCTGCCACGGTGCCTTCAACGCCGAGCTTAGAGCTGTTGATGCACAGATCGTAGTTGCGGGCATCGCCCCAGACCTGATCGCTGTAGTACTTGTAGAAGCTCGAACGGTCCTTATCGACCTCTTTGATCTTCTTGCGTGCCGCAGCCTCATCAAGACCCTGCCGCTCCTCAAGGCACTTGAGCCTTGCGTCCATATCGCCGAGAATGAAGATGCTGACAACATCGTCTCTGTCATTGAGAACATAGTCGGCGCAGCGACCGACGAATATGCAGTCCTCCTTCTGGGCAATGTCGCGGATAGCATCGAACTGGGCGGAAACGACCTCCATATTGAGACGGAAATTCTCATTGAGCCCGTAGCCGCCGGCATGCAGCAGGAAAGCGGACATGCGCTTTTCATCGTAAGCATTGATGAGCTCACGGCTGAAATCAGAGTGCTTTGCCGCCTCGTCAACTATCTCCTTGTCGTAGCATTTGATGCCGAGCTTCTCCGCGAGGAGTCTTGCGATCTCTCTGCCGCTTGAGCCGTGCTGCCTGCCTATTGTGATGATCATAAATGACGCCTCCAATTTCATAAAATTTTTTATATTTATATTATAGCACACTTTGTGAAAATTTCAACATATATTAATAGTTTTTCTGGCATACATTTTTGATATGATAAGGAAGAAAAGACTGATCGTGAATACGGCGCTTTTGTCCGGGGCGTCGCTTGTCATGAGCATTATCTCGATGGCGTTTCAGGTCTGGCTTGCCGGACGCATCGGCTCTGCGGGGATAGGGCTTTACCAGCTCGTAGTCTCTGTGTCGTTTCTGTGCACGACCTTCGCCGTCTCAGGCGTGAGGTTTGCGGCAACGCGGCTCGTTTCCGAGGAGATAGGCAGCGAGCGCGCCGGCGGCATAGGCGCAGCCATGCGCAGATGCTTCGCCTACAGCCTTGTTTTCGGCACGGCGGCATTTTTCCTCCTGCTCACGGGCGCGGAGGCGATCGGCTTTCTGTGGATAGGAGATGCGCGCACGGTAAGGGCGCTGCGCATCATGGCGTATGCGATGCCTATGGTGTCGCTCGGTTCGGCTGTGTCCGGCTACTTCACCGCCTGCGGCCGCGTGTGGAAGCCGGCGCTCGTACATCTTTTCGAGCAGCTTCTGACCATTGCGCTCGTCGCATTTTTCCTCGCGCACTCACCCGCCGGAGATATAGAGAAAAACTGCGCAGCCGTTATGCTCGGCACCGTCTGCGGCGACGCGGTATCGCTTTTGATGATGCTGCTGTTTTATGTTACGGACAGGGGGCGGTACACCGGCTCCGCGCCCGGGCGGCTGCGGCTCACCTCGCGTATGCTGCACATTGCGCTGCCGCTTGCCTTCTCGGCATATGCGCGCTCGGCGCTGTCAACGCTCGAGCATCTTCTGGTGCCGCGCGGCCTGAAGGCTGCGGGCTTTTCCGCCGACAGGGCGCTGTCCGGCTACGGAACGATACAGGGCATGGTCATGCCGATAATAGCGTTTCCGGCCTGCTTTCTGACGGCGCTCAGCGAGCTTATGATACCCGAGCTTACCGAGGCGCAGATGCGCGGCGAGCGCGATGAGATACGGCGCACGGTGAGCTCACTTCTGAAAAAGGGAGCCGGCTATTCGCTCGCCGTCTCCCTTGTGATATTCGTTTTTGCCGACAGGCTCGGCATTGCCGTGTATTCCTCTCCGGATGCGGGATATTTTCTGCGGCTGCTCGCGCCGCTTATCCCGATAATGTACACCGATATGCTCTGTGACGGCTGCCTGAAGGGGCTGGGTCAGCAGATGTGGAACATGGGGATAAATATCATCGACGCGCTGCTGGGCGTGCTGCTCGTATGGCGCGTGCTGCCGGTCTGCGCCCTCACAGGCTATATCTGCATCATTTACTTTAACGAGTGCCTGAATTTTGCCCTCAGCATACTGCGGCTGCGGAAGATCATCAGGCCCTGTTAGCCGCCCTGCGGTCGGCGAGCTTTTTATCGCCCTTGTGCAGCAGGGGGGATATGCGCTTGTACAGAAGCATGGTGAGAGCCGTCACGATAATGCCCTTTAAGAGGTTAAACGGCACGACGCAGAACAGCACAAGCGTCGAAACGCTGTTTATCGCGGAGTTTATGTCGCTGCCCATCTTGATTATCGCCTCAAGCGGCATACCGAAAAGTTCGGCGAAGGTAGGCAGAAGATACACGGCGTTGAACAGGCTGCCGAACACGGTCATAACGAGCGTACCTGCTATCATGCCGATAAGAGCCGTGCGCTTGCCCTTTTTCATGTGATAGATGCACGAGGCGGGGAGCACGAAGGAGCAGCCGACGACGAAGTTGGCAAAGTCGCCGACGAAAGCGGTGCTCGTTCCCTTGAATACAAGCTTTACGACGATCTTGAGAAGCTCGGCTACTACGCCGGCCACGGGACCGAGATAGAAGGTGCAGATCATGATGGGGATCTCGCTCAGGTCGATCTCATAAAAGCTCGGCGCGAAGAACAGGGGGATCTCAATGAACATCAGAACGCCGGCCATAGCGGAAAAAATGGCGGTGTAGGAGAGAAAATGCGTGCTGCCGAGCTTTTTGCGGTTTTTCATAACAAAGCGCTCAAACAGCAGCGCCAGGATGAACAGCCCCGCGAATATGCCCAGGCATTCGAGCACGAAGGACAGGTTTTCACCTATCTGAGAGAAGAGCTTTGACATGGATATTACCTCCGAAATTAAAAAAGTCGCCCGAAAGAAAATATCTTTCAGGCGACGCAAAAAAATCAATAATGCGTGCATCTTCTTTCATCCAGACTATACTGTCGGTACCGGAATCACACCGGTTCATGCCAATCGGCTCGCGGACTCTACCGCCGGTCGGGAAATGCTCCCTGCCCTGAAGATATTCAGCTATTCGGTTATGCCTACATTATAGCCCTGCCGGATAGAATGTCAATAGCCTTTTGACATTTTGGCTGAAGAGCCGTATAATGACGGAGGGTGATGCGTGATGGAACGCGTGAAAAGCTGCTGCTTCACCGGACACAGACCGGCAAAGCTTCCATGGGGATATAACGAATCCGATCCGAGGTGCATTGAATTCAAGCAGCGTCTGTTTGCCGTTATCAGTGCGGTTTATGATTCGGGAATAACGCATTTTATATGCGGAATGGCGCTCGGCTGCGACACATACTGTGCCGAAACGGTGCTCAAGCTTAAAAATATGCACAGCGATGCAACGCTTCAGGCAGCAGTGCCTTACCGCGGACAGGCCGATGCGTGGCGCATGCAGGATCGGCACCGGTACGAGCGGATACTGCAAGGCTGCGATGAGATAACGGTTTTATCAGAGCAGTATTCTCCGGCGTGCATGTTCAATCGAAACCGCTTCATGGTGGATAACTCCGATGTGCTCATCGCCTGCTACGACGGCATGAGCGGCGGCACATTAAACACGCTCAGGTATGCGGCAAAAAAGGATATCGAGGTCATACAGCTTCCGATAGAATAACAGAATAAACGACCGGCAGAAGCCCTGCCGGTCGTATTTCATCTTGTCAGGTAATTAAACAGATCGTCTGCATTTTCGGCGACATATACCGCGCCCTCAGCCTCAAGCTCACCGGGCTCGGCATAGCCGAAGCGCACGCCTACGCAGTCGACTCCGCATTTTTTTGCGCCGATAACATCGTATTTGCGGTCACCCACCATTATCGCCTCGTCGGGGGATATGCCGAAGCTGCTCAGCGCGTACTCGATTACCTCCCATTTCTGGCCGCGCGTTCCGTCAAGCTCGGAGCCGCAAACGAGGTCAAAGCAGCCGCTCATATCGTATTTTTCGAGTATCCTTTCGGCAAAATGACGGGGCTTACTCGTTGCTATCGCAAGCTTTGCGCCCTTTTCGTGCAGCCGGAGCATAAGCTCATGCATTCCCGCAAAGGGTGCGCACTCCTCCCAGCCAATCGGCGTGTATCGCTCGCGGTAAAGCTCGACGGCTCTGTGCGCGTCGGCTTTACTCATGCCGTAGCGCAGAGAGAACATCTCATCCAGCGGGGGACCGGCAAAGCACATAAGCTCACTCGTTTCGGCGGCTATTCCCATCCTGCCCAATGCATACTGGACGCTTTTGGTTATGCCCTCTGCTGAATCGAATACCGTACCGTCAAAGTCAAACAGAATGTATTTTTTCATTTTACACCTCAAAAAATCAGATGACGGTTTAGTTTATCATCTATTCACCACGATGTCAATTGCCGCATAGGATGCACAGAGGTGAGGCAAATTGAATGTCGATTTCTTTCTCGGCGCAAATTCCGGCGCCGGATTTTACTCGCTCTATGATGAGTTCTGCCGCGACAAAAACGATTATCTGTATCTGATAAAAGCCGGACCGGGCGGAGGCAAATCGGGCTTCATGCGTAGGGTCGCCGCAGCAGCCGCGGAAAGGGGCTATGACACCGAATCGATCCTGTGCTCCGGAGATCCTGCATCGCTTGATGCGGTGTACATACCACGGCTCGGGATAGGCTTTATGGATGCTACGGCGCCGCACGCCGCCGAGCCGCCGGCGTTTGCGTATAATTCGAGTTATGTAAACCTTGGCGAATTTTGCGAGCGCATATATGATACGCGCGTTGAGGAGTATACAAGAAGCTATAGGCAGATGTATAAGACCGCCTATGCGTATCTTGCTGCCGCCGCAAGTCTCGAAGCAACGGATATACCGGAACTTATAAGCCGCGAAATGCTTGAAAAAGCAAGGCTTCGCGCCAAAAGCGCTGCAAATAGGGAACTTGGAAAAAGGAATCTCGGCGGAAGAACCGGCAGGGTAAGGCACAGATTCATAAGATGCATAAGCTGTCGTGGAGAGCTTGTGCTCAATGGCAGCATAGAAAAGTTATGTAAACGAATATACTGCATCGACGACCGCTGCGGACTTGAGCAGGTATATTTAAAACAGGTGCTTGAGCAGGCGGCCTTTCTCGGCTTTGATGTGCTGGTATGCCCGTCTCCGCTGTGCCCCGACAGGCTTGACGCGGTTCTCATTGCCGAGTGCTCCGCTGCGTTTGTGAGGGCGTCGGCCGCGGATGCTTCCGCGGCTTGCCGCAGGGTGAGGCTGGATGATATTGCGGTGCGGGGAGCTTCAAAGCAAACGAGGCATGAGCACAAGCTGATGAAAAAGCATGAACGCGAGCTGCTCACCGCAGCACAGCAGTGGCTTGCCCGCGCAAAGCAGTATCATGATGAGCTCGAAAGGGTGTATAACCCCCATGTTGATTTCGTGTCGCTCAACGCATTTGCCGACGAAATGATAGAAAAGCTCTTTGTGTAGTATAGAATAAAAAATCTGAGGCAAATTGCCTCAGATTTTTTCAGCAGCACATACCGCCCCACGGGGTAAGGCATGAGCAGCAGAGGTATGTTGTACAGCAATCATCGCAAACACAGCAGGAGTTGTTGTAATTGCCGCTGTACTGCTGATAATACTGCCCGTTGTTTTCAAGTCTGTTGAGGAGCTGACGGTACATCGGATTGTCGGGGTCGATCTCGACCGCGCGCTTTGCGTCCTCCAAAGCCTCTATCCTCTTGCCGAGCTGCATATTTGCGATCGAGCTAAGATAGTACCAGCGCCCGTCGCGCTCGGACAGCGGTACCTGCGAAAGCGCGGTGAGCGCCTCGGTATACCTGCCGTTTCGTATGTAGTTTACCGCCGCACGGCATTCGGGACGCTCCTGCGGCTGTTCGTATGTGCCGCCGAAGCCGCCGAAACCTCCGAAACCGCCGTAGTCGCTGCGGTTTGCCTCGCCGCTTTTTATCTGATCGTAGGCAGCGTTTATCTCGTTCATTCTCCGTGCCGCTTCCTCGTCGCCGGGGTTGCGGTCGGGGTGATATTTCTTTGCAAGCTCTCTGTAAGCCTTTTTTATTTCCTCGTCGGTCGCATTGCGCGAAACGCCGAGCACTTCATAGGGGTCCCGTGCCATCCGGTACTGCTCCTTACTTAATGTCCGGCGGCGTAGTGCTGCTCAAATTTTGCCCAAACGCCGCTGCACAGTATATTTTTTATTATATCCGCATCCTGCACTATTGGGAGCCTGTCAAAGCTCCGAACACAGTCGGCGAGCAGAAGCTCGAGAATGTCCCGAAACCGCTGCTGCTCATCAAGCCTGCCGTACAGGTAAACGAAGGGATTATATTTGTAATATCTCTTGTCGTATTTGAGGTCTATGCACGCGTCCATGACATATACAAACTGCCCGAGCGCACGCCCGAAGGTACGAAGATCGCTCTCCCAGCGATCCTGTTTCATAACGAAAAGCTCTGCCATGAGATCGCCGAAGGCCTCCGATGCGGCATCCGGCGACTGGATGCGCTCATCCTCTATCTTTTTCAGCCGCGCCATGCACTCGCCGATAACGCCGCACTGCCTCGGATAAGCGGCACACACCTTGCCGTATTCGCTCTTGAGCACCTGAGCCGAAAGCAGTGCCGCCGCATTTATCTCGTCGTGCCAGTCGTCCATGCAGTTGAGATACGCCAGCGCAATGTTCATATCCGCGGCATAGTCGCTTATATCCGACTGAAGGAACCGCCGCTCCGAAAGCGGATGCCCCGGACACGGCTCCTGACCGCTGAGCAGATACGGCTCGTACAGCGAGGTCAGAAGCATGATGAGGAAGGTCATGTCGTATGTCAGCGTAAAGCGTGCGGGCAGACCGTGCCTCTGACCGAGACTTCGGCACAGACCGCAGTAAAAGGCCTTGTATCTGTCCCGCTGCTCCTTGCTGAGCAGGGTAAGATTTGCGGTCACATATCCGAACATATCAGGTTTTTCCTCTGAATGAGGTACCGCATTTTTTGCAGACGATGCTGATCTTGCCCTTGTGACGGGGCACTCTCAGCGTCGTATGGCACGAAGGGCAGGTGAAGAATTTGTATTCCTTACGCTGCTTCCAGCGCACCTTTATCATTTCAAATTTGCTGCCTATACTCATTTTCAATTTAAGATACCGGGTGTTTTCTGCACTGCGCCTGTAAAGATTTCTGGAAAGCATACGGGCATATACGATAACTATCAGAACAAACGCTGCCGTCCACAGTATTCTCGATGCGCGGGTGCCGTTTAAAATAACGGCGGCTATCATAACAACGAGGCTGAATATTGACAGAAAGCGGTTTAACTGATCAACGCCGCAGCGTCCTATCATGAAACGCTCAAACTTTTCCCTCATCAAAAATGTCACCTTGATACAATGATAATATTTCAATAATTTATATTATCACAATTGCTTCTTAAATATATCAAGAAACTGTGAATTTATGCCGTGCTTCAGCCCTTGCTGTACATCCAGTTGTATTCGATCACCGTGACCTGAGCGGAGTCGTCCTGAGTGCTGGTGCATTTTGTTATATTTCCCGGCTCGTCATAGCCGTACTCGTTCCTGACCGAGCTAATCATCTCACCGTCTGCGCCGTAATCCTTGCGGGTGAGCTCATTGCCGTTATCGTCATAGGTGTAGTCGGTGCGTCCCGTTATGCTGCCGTCAACGGCGGTGGAAACGCTTATAACGCGATCCCTGTCGTCATAGGTGTAGCTTGTGACCAGCGTGCCGCCCTCAATGTTATCCAAGCGTGAGGAGCGTATGAGACGGTCTTTTTCGTCGTACTCATATGAGCAGTCGGCAATGAGCTCGCTGCCCTCATACAGCTTTTCAGACACGAGGTTTTTACCCTCGTAGGCGTACATTGAGGTAGAGACTGCGCTTTCGCCGACCATGTTCGTCTCCTTCATCTTCAGTCCCGACTCGCTGTATTCATAGACCGTGCGGTATTCCTCGGAGTATTCCTCCGGACCGTCGGCGACATAGCTTATCATGCTCGTTACATTGCCGTTTTCATCGCGCTCATACTGCTTATATCCGACGGGAGCGTCGTTTATGCCGAGCGTACGCTCCTTGACAAGTCTGCCGCTGCCGTCGTATTCGTATATAACGGTGCTGAATTTGAGCCCGTCGCTATTGTACCGAACCTCCTGACTCAAAACGCCCTCATCTTTTGTATATATGGAGAGGTCGAGCGTTTCCGCTGGCATTGTCGGAGTTGCGTCGGGCTCATCTGTTTTGCCGTCCGCGCAGGCGCATACCGTGAGCGCAAGGCATATTGTGAGGATAAGGCTCGCAGCTTTTCTCATTTTGTGTTCTCCTTTTTCGTATATGGAGCTATTATACCATGCTCCGCGCCGTTTATAAAGCATTTTGAAAGGCATATTTGGCTGTTGCAATCGGGCAGAACATCTGCTATCATCAAAATAACGGCAAAACAATAAATAAATTACTGAGAAGGAGAAAGTTATGAGAAAAAGGGTAATAAGCCTCGCTCTGGCGCTGCTCATGGTGTTCACCCTGCTGCCGGCTGCTGCATCCGCGGATGCGATCGCATACGGCAAGTGCGGCGAAAACCTCACATGGTCTCTTTCGAGCACAGGCGAGCTGACCGTTTCCGGTACCGGCGATATGTACAGCTACGCCAGTGCCGCGCCCGCATGGGAGGAGAGTGCCGTAAAAAGCCTCGTTGTTAAAGACGGTGTTGCCTCCATCGGCGACAACGCGTTTTATGGCAGCACGGCGCTCACCACCGTAACTCTGCCTCTGAGCCTGAAGAAAATAGGCATGAACGCATTCGGCGAGTGCCCTGCCACCGAAAGCATATACTATGAAGGCTCTGTCAGGCAATGGAAAAGCATCGACATCTGCGATGGCGGCTCAAACGACGGTCTGACAAATGTAACGCTCTATTGCGCCGATCCGACCGATCCGTTCCCCGATATACAGGGCTGGTTCCATGACAGCATAGTCCTCTGCTATCTCGAAGGCATTGTCAACGGCTATCCCGACGGTACCTTCGGTCCCGACAACAATGTCACCCGCGTTCAGTTTATAATGATGATTTACAATATGTGCGGTAATCCGGCTGTAGACAAGACCGCGGCCGTGCTGTCGTTTACCGACAGCGACAGGATCAACAGCGTGTACGAAAATGCGATCTGCTGGGGCGTGGCTAACGATATAGTCAAAGGCTATCCCGACGGCACCTTCCGCGGCGATGAGAACATCAGCCGCGCACAGATGGCGACATTCGCTTACCGTCTGCTTGATAGTATCTATGGCGATGCACTCGATGAGTTCGACACAGAGTCCGGTTTCACGGATGCATCTCAGGTGCTCGGCGACTACAGGACTCCGGTCAATGTAATGTCCTCGCTCGGAATAATAACCGGTTACCCCAACGGCAGCTTCGGACCGGACGACACCGCCAGCCGCGGTCAGGCAGCTACCATATTGATGAGAATAGAAGAATTTCTGAGTGCAGACTCGGGTGAATAGTCAAAACGAAAAAATCCCTTCCGACGGAAGGGATTTTTTCATTTAACCGATCATCGTTTCTCCTGCGCGATGATCAGATTTTTATAAAAGCTTACCGCACCGGGAAGACAGTTATATTCGATGTTTTCGTTGAGTCCATGCATGCCCTTCATCTGCTCCGGACCGTATATAACCGGTGCAAAGCGGATGCAGCTTTTGCATACGGGCTGATAAAACTGTGCGTCGGTAGCGCCCGTCATCACATAGGGGCTCACCGGCAGTCCGGGGAAGGTCTCGGAGATGACCGCCTCGACCTGCTTAAAGGCCTCGCCGTTAATATCGACCGCAGGGGTATAATCGTTGGAATGGAGGATCTCCATTTCGAGCCCGTGCTTTTCCGCGATCCTGCGAATTATCTCAAGGCTCTCCTTTGCGCCCTGATGCGGGATGAAGCGCATATTTGCGCTGACCGTCGCCTCCTGAGGCAGGACATTGCAGGCGTCCGATCCCGACTGCATGGTGAAAGCTACCGTTGTCTGAAGCATTGCGCCCGCCTGAGCACTCATCCTGCCGAGCACCGGCTTGAGCACCGGCGCAAACAGCCAGAGATTGCCCATAACGAGCTTGAGCGGAAACGAGGCGTAGACCGACAGACGCTTGAACATTGCGGATACCTCAGGCGGGAAGTCGCGGCGGAAATAGTTGTGGGTCTCAATATCGTTTACGAATGCCGCAAGCCTTGCTATCGGGGTATTCTTCGTGGGCGCGCTTGCATGACCTCCGGTAGAGCGTGCGGTGAATTTAACATCGCCCTTGCCCTTTTCAAAAACGCCGACCATGGCGAAATTGCCCTTCACGCCGCCGATGGGCTCGGAGATTATTCCGCCGCCCTCATCGCAGACCAAAAACAGCTCTACGCCGCGTCTTTGCAGCTCTCTTACTATCTTGGGAGCGCCGTCGCCGGCCCATTCCTCGGTGCATGACGAGGCAAGGTAAACATCACATTTCGGAGTATAGCCCTGCTTGAGGAGCTCCTCGACCGCCTGGAAAAATGCCATTACGGAGCACTTCGTGTCTGAGGTGCCGCGCCCCCATACCTTTCCGTCGGCAATATCGCCGGAAAAAGGCTCGTGCTCCCATTCGCCCTCTGCGGGCACGACATCCTGATGGCTCATGAGCAGGATCGGAGCGCCGCTGCCGCTGCCCTTCCAGCGATACAGCAGGTTTCCGTCAATGACGGTCTTTTCGAGCTTCTCGTGCACGAGAGGGAACAGCTCCTCCAGAACCTTGTGGAAGCCGAGGAACTTCTCACTTTCGTCGACATTCGCGTGCGAAACGGTCTCGTACCGCACCATTGCCGAGAGCTTCTTCGCAAGCTCAAGAGCATAATCATCCGCTTCGGGCGCGGTGTATTCCGAGCGCTTGCCCGGAGTGAGCAGCGTGCGCACTGCGGCAAACGCGGGCAGCGACAGCAGTGCTGCCGGAATTATCAATGCTTTTTTCATTTACCTGCACCGGCTTTCTTATAGAACTTGTATGCGATGCCTATTGCTATCGCACCGGCGGGGATTATCATAAAGCTCGTTGAGCCGGTAAGCGTAGGCACGAGAATAAACAGAATGCTCATCGTCACCAGCGGAGCGGCGGCGATCTTCATATTTCCCCGGAAATACTTGTATGCCATTGCGCCGAACAGAGCGGGAACGACGTTCTCAAACGCCGGCTGAAGCGCGGGGCTCTGCAAGACCGGCTGGAGCGGCACGAGCAGTGCAACGCCGAGCGCCAGAACGACTATAGTCACAAGCGATGAGGTGGCTATCGACAGCGTGGAGACTATCTCGTTTTCCGGCGTTCCGGTTTTTGCACCGACTATGTCACGCGCATTGACGGCGCAGGGTATCTTCATATTTATGAGGTTTCCGGTGATAAACGCCAGATAACCGCCGCCGGCGCCGAGCATGGGCGTGTAAACGAGAAATTCAACAACGCTGCTGACCGTCCACACGAGACCGACAGACAAAAACGCCTTACCGGCAGCGCCGAGATCGGGCATTGCTCCGAGTATCTTTCCTATGAGAAACGGCGCGCCGACGAGCATGACGAGAACTATTGCCGAGCTTATGCGGCCTATCGTATGCGTGCGCTTGTTATAGCCTTCAAAATAGTTGTTGTTCATGACCTGACCTCCTTACATAAACAGCTTTACAATGACTGCCGCCGCCATGCCCAGAAGCATGCTTCCGGCTATGGAAAAGCTATCGACCCACGCGAGATTTTTCTTTTCCGACAGGTAGATGAAGCCGGCCATTGCAAGACCCGAAACGAAAACTACTATCAGCGGCATGAAATTGCCGGAGAAGGAAAACAGACCGTTTCCGGAGATAAAGCCGCCTATGTAGCTGCCGATGTATGCCGAGACAAGACCGATAAACATTGCGGTCATGGCAGCGTCACCGAAGCCTGCGCCGCCGGAGCTCTTTTTGCCGCTGCCGAGCTTGCCGAGATAGCGCTTGTTGAAGAATATCGACAGCACCATGCCCCACATTATGCATATGCTCATCAGCAGCGCGATAGTCGCAAAGCCGGAGGGAGTCATCTCTGCGGCGGAGAGCGAGCTCATGCCGACCTGCTCGGCTGCGGCCTGAGCGACCTGCGTTTCATAGTGGAGTGCACCGATAACGGACAGCCTCAGCCACGGCCACGGTGTGCCGAGACTGCCTGAAAGCGCGATAACGCCGAGCAGAATGCCGACGCTCGGCAAAAGCGAAAATGTTGCGCTTGAGGTTATGGCACGCTTGAGCTTCGTCTTGTCAATGCCCATTGCAAGTCCTGCGCGATAGGCTCTGACCATAAAAACGGCGCAGACCAATGCAACAAAGGCGATTATCCCGCCGCATATGGCATAGACAGGCGCGCTGTTGAGCAGCGATAAAATGTTCATGTATCCTTCTCCTTTTCATGCCGTTATTGACCAAAATTATGTCAGACAAATATCATTATATTTAATGTGCGGGTATAAGTCAATCACGCTCCGGCATTTTTCGGTACGGCTTTACTTTTTCGAGCGGATGGATTATCATGTTGATGAATCATATCGGAGGATGACCATGAAAAACGAGGCTCTTATAATGATAGATATGCAGCGTGGATTTATAGATCCGCTGTCTCCGCTGTGCATCCCGTCGGCGGCTGCAACGGTGTCTGCCTGCGCGGACGCGCTGCGGTACTGCCACGAAAACGGGATACCGGTCATATACGCCGTGCGCCGCTACCGTGCCGATGGCAGCGATGTCGAGAGGACTCGCCATAAGCTCTGGCTCGAGGGCGGAAGGCCGCTTTCGGAAGCCTGCGATGAGCGTATATCCGGGGCGTTTCCGGAGCAGTTTGAGGTGCTCGGGCAGGATCGCATCATAATAAAGCCGCGTTTTTCGGCTTTTTTTGCAACGGAGCTCGACCTTGTGCTGCGCAGACTTGGTGTGCAGACCGTGGTCCTTGCCGGGACTACGACACCGAACTGCATCAGGACCACATGCTATGACGCGCTCTCGCTGGACTACGATGCCGTGGTTTTGAATGACTGCACCTCATCGGTGACCGATGCCGTTCAGGAGGCAAATCTTGCTGATATGCAGCGCATCGGCGCAAGAATAATGACAAGCGCAGAATGGAAAAACGAGCATCGCTGAGCCTCGTGAGCCGAAATGACCGCTGCCCGCAATACGCGGGCGGCAGACGGAGATTTTTGCGGCCACCGTTCGAGCGCAAGGCAGCCGAATATAAAAAAGTACCGAAATCGAGCAGCTTAAGCTCAATTTCGGTACTTTTTGGTGCGAGAGAGGAGACTTGAACTCCCACGTCGGTTGACACACGCCCCTCAAAC
>CAVHZB010000041.1:0-9219 GCA_963640555.1 Phascolarctobacterium succinatutens | reverse complement strand
AAATGTTAATAATATGGTAAATGATTGGAGACTATATGCCTGATTTCAGCGAATATTTAAAGTGCGGCATGAGGGGGCACCTCATCGGCATAGGCGGCGTGTCAATGTCGCCGCTGGCGGAGGTGCTGTCGGATGCGGGACTCATCATAACCGGCTCCGATATAGCGGAGAGCGAGCGCACATCGCACCTGAGAGAAAAGGGCGTTGAGATATTCATCGGTCACGATGCCGGAAATATTACCGATAAGGTCGACTTTGTTGTCCGTACCGCTGCCGCCCATAACGATAATCCGGAGGTAGTGCGCGCCCGCGAGCTGGGCATACCGGTTTTTGAGCGTACTCAGGCGTGGGGCGCCATAATGCGTGAATATAAAAACGCCCTGTGCATATCCGGTACCCACGGAAAAACTACGACTACCTCGATGTGTACCCATATCCTTATGGCTGCGGAAAAGGACCCCACGGTCATGATAGGCGGTACTCTGCCGCTTCTTAAGGCGGGGCACCGTGTCGGTACGGGCGACACCATTGTCATGGAGTCGTGCGAGTATTATAATTCGTTTTTATCATTTTACCCGACCGTTGCGGTCATACTGAATATTGAGGAGGATCACCTCGACTTCTTCTCCGGCATCGACGAGATAAAGCATAGCTTCAGGGAGTTTGCCGGTCATGTTCCGGAAAACGGCTATGTCGTCGTAAATCACGATGACGAGAACACAATGGATGCAGTGAAGGGTCTTGACCGAAATATCGTTACCTTCGGGCTCACCTCGAAGGCGGATGTGTATGCCAAAAATGTTATCCGCATAGGCTCTCTTACCAAATTCGATATAATGTACAAGGGCAAGTTCTTTGAGACCGTCAGCATCCATGTGCCCGGTGTGCACAACCTCAAAAACGCGCTTGCGGCGGCGGCAGCCTGCATATGCCTCGGTATAAAGCCCACCGCGATAAAATACGGGCTTGCCGGATTTTTCGGAGCGGGCAGAAGATTTGAGTTTAAGGGCAAGTTTAACGGAGCCGATGTGTATGACGATTATGCCCACCATCCGGGCGAGCTCAAAGCGCTGCTCGACGCGGTCGAAGCTCTCGGCTATAAGCGCACCGTCGTTGTTTTCCAGCCGCATACCTACACCCGTACCATGGCGCTTTTCCCCGACTTCGTGCGTCAGCTCCGCCGCCCCGATGTGGTCTATCTCGCGGAGATATTTGCCGCCCGTGAAAAGAATATTCTCGGGATATCCTCGGCAGACCTTGCCGAGAAGATAGATGGGGCAAAGTTTTTCAAAACCTTTGAGGAGATAGAAAACGACCTGCGCAAAAATGCGCAGCCGGGCGATCTCATTCTGACGGTCGGCGCGGGCAATGTGTACAAAATAGGCGAGCACCTGCTCGCCGATGACTACGAGACCTGAAACGGAGAGGCACAATGGAGATAAGCTGGCTGGGACATTCCTGCTTTAAGATCAGTCACAAGGGCTACAGCGTGGTGATAGACCCTTACGACCTTACAAACGCCAATTATCCGGTCCTGTCAACGAGTGCAGACGCTGTGTTGTGCAGCCATGAGCACCGCGGACATAATTACCGGCAGGGCGTAAGGCTCTCCGGCACTGCTGCCGTGTGCCCGTATGAGGTAAGTGTTATTGATACCTTCCATGACACAAGCTACGGCAGCCTGCGCGGCAAAAATAAGATACATATTATAAAATGGGACGGGTACAAGCTCGTACACATGGGAGACCTCGGCAGCTTTCTCACGGAAGCGGAAAAAAGCGAGCTGTCCGGAGCTGATGTGCTCATGATAAATGCCGGCGGATTCCGGGCAATGCCGAGCGATAAGACAAAGCCCTTGGCCGACGAGCTGTGCCCGAGGGTAGTCATTCCAATGCACTATGCCCACGATGGCTGCGGCAGCAGAAGAATGGAGCGTGTAAACGCCTTTACCGATCAGTATATGCCGCTGCCGATAGTGCATTTTTATGACACGAATACAATAACCGTAACGCATGATACGCCCGATCAGGTCGCGGTGCTTAAATTTATGCCGAACGGACGGTGAAATACCGATTTTTTGCTAAGATCAAGGGAATTTACACAATTCCCTTGATTTATTTGCCTATGTAGTATATATTTCTAAGGTCCAACAGAAAAATTCCAAAAAACCGTAAACAGTGATCGGAGGCTCCAAGTGGCAAAGGCTAAAGAACAAAACTATCTGCACGGCGCGGCTATAATGACCGCCGGCGTTATCATAATGAAAATACTCGGCGCGCTGTATAAGATCCCTCTCGGGAATATGCTCGGTGACGACGGGTACGGTCTGTTCCTGCAGGCTTACTATGTATACGGTGTGTTCCTCACCCTCGCAACTGCGGGCTTCCCCGTGGCACTTTCACGAATGATAAGCGCAGCGCAGACGAGGGGACTGCAAATGCAGGCACGGCGCACCTACCGCGTTGCATGGTGGACATTTTTTACCCTCGGAGTTATAAGCTCGACCATAATGTTCGTTTTCCCCGATTGGCTTGCGGCAACGCTTATCCATAGTCCGGATGCGGCATTGAGCATTCAGGCGCTTTCTCCTGCGGTGCTGCTCTGCTGCATAACGGCGACCTACCGCGGACTCACTCAGGGCTATGAGAACATGACCCCGACCACTGTCAGCCAGATCCTTGAGGTGCTGGCCAAGGTCGCGGCGGGACTGGCTCTGGCCGCTTACCTGATAAAGGCGGGCTACGACCAGCCCAAGGCGGTCGCCGGCGCCATCTTCGGCGTTACCGTCGGTTCACTGGCGGCGCTGCTGTACATGATAGTGTACAAAATGCGCAATTACCGCTTTGAGACCGTATCCGAGCCGGACATCCCCGAAAGCGCCGGCACCATACTCAAAAACCTGCTGCATATCGGCATCCCCATTGCACTCGGCTCCGTTGTTCTCTCGCTGATAAACCTCGTGGATGCAGGTCTCTGCATGACCCGCCTTCAGGATGCCGTCGGCTATAGCTACTCCCACGCCAACACACTGTATGGCGTTTACGGAAAAGCGCAGACGCTGTTTAACCTGCCCGCTGCGTTTATAACCCCGCTTACGATCTCGGTCGTGCCCGCAATATCGGCAAAGCTCGTTCTGGACAGGAGGGATGAGGCCGGCAGGATCTCCGAGGACTCCCTGCGCATATCAATGGCGCTTGCTCTGCCGATGGGCATAGGACTTGCGGTGCTCAGCGAGCCGATAATGAAGGTGATTTACCCCAATGCAAACGAGGCAGGTCCCGCACTGCTGTGCATTCTCGGCATAGCTTCGGTGTTCGTGTGCTTTTCACTTATAAGCACTGCCATCCTTCAGGCTACCGGCAACGAAAAGCTCACGCTTTATTCCATAGTCGCCGGCGGCATAGCTAAGATAACGGTCAACTGGTTCATAGTTGCCATCCCGTCGGTAAACATCTACGGCGCGGCCATCGGTACAGTTTGCTGCTACCTTACAATGTGCGTTATGAATGTGATCTTCATTAACCGCAGGTTCTCCAAGGGGATGTCGATGAAGAATATCGTTCTCCGTCCGGCTGTACCGAGCCTTGTTATGGGCGTCATAGCGTATGGAGTCTACTATGCCGGAATGGCGCTCACCGGCTCCGGCAGCAAGCTCATGATGGCGGCATTCATGTGCGCGGCCATCCTTGCGGCGGTTATCGTTTATGCCGTTGCGGTCATTAAGCTGCGCGTTATAACGGCGGAGGATATGAAGCTCATACCAAAGGGCGATAAGGTCGCAAAGCTCCTGCACATGAGCTGATCCGGCTGAAATACTCACTGAGCGCTTGCATATCCGGCTTTTTTTGAAAAAGTGCTTGATAATCTGCGCAATTTGTGATAGATTTGCAAATGCACTGCCGTTGGGCAGAAAATACAGTAAATAACCCGAAGATGCGCAATCGGCGCCGCGGGCTATATAGAAAAGGCGTACAGCCGTATTTATAGGAGGATTACACATGAATAAGGCAGAACTTATAGCAGCCGTCGCAGAGAAGACCGGTCTTTCCAAGAAAGACACCGAGAAGGCTGTAAACGCCGCATTTGATACCATCGTTGAGACTCTGGTATCCGGCGAAAAGGTTCAGATGGTCGGCTTCGGCGTGTTCGATGTCAAGGAGCGCGGTGTCCGCGTCGGCCGTAACCCCAAGACCCTCGAGGCTATCGAGATCCCTGCAAGCAAGGTCCCCTTCTTCAAGGCGGGCAAGGCTCTTAAGGATGCAGTCGCAAAGTAAGATAATAAAAACTGTTTTATTCCCGCGATACGAAAGTATTGCGGGAATTTTACACTGAGGAGGCAAAGCGTGAGACTTGATAAATATCTTAAGGTATCGAGGCTTATAAAGCGCCGGACCGTTGCCAACGACGCCTGCGATGCCGAGCGCGTGAGCGTAAACGGCAGACAGGTCAAGGCAAGCTATCAGGTCAAGGTCGGCGATGTTATCGAGATAGCGTTCGGTCAGCGCAGATTAAAGGTCGAGGTGCTGAGCATCAGCGAAACGGTAAAAAAAGAAGAAGCCCCCGCAATGTACAGGGAGCTTGAAAGCTGAAAAAATCCCGTCCGGGAGGACGGGATTTTTACATTGTCTGGTTTGGAGTATTACTTCCAGTCGGGAGCGTCGGTGCGGATATTGGTCCACTGCTCGGTGATGACGAACTCATTGCTGGTAACATTCTTTGCATTGAGAGTCCAGGTGTAGTTGTGGGAATTGGTAGCCTCGAGAACATCAGCATAGTACCATGCTGCGTTGGTGACATCGGGCCAGTTGGTGATGGGATCTGCACAGCTGCTCATGCTGCTGTTGGTGGAATTGCGGCCGACGAGACGGTTGCTCATCGCGGCAGTCTCAGCGCGGGTGAGGTAAGCGTCGGGATTGGCATTTCCGTTATCATCGCCCTTGAGAATACCGAGCTTTGCAAGAAGGTTGAGGTACTGCTCTGCCCAGTGACCGTTGATATCCTCAAAGGTGTTGTTGCCGACATAGGAGACGGAGAACATACGGGCGATCATTGCGGAGAACTCGGCACGGGTGACATTTGCGTCGGGCTTGAAGGTGCCGTCCGTGTAACCGGTGACGATGCCTGCTTTGACGAGGGTGCAGATTGCTTCATTGAACCACATGTCGGATGTGACATCACTGAAGGTAGAAGTGGTGGACTGGAACTTTGCACGGGTCTCGGGAGTCATCAGGCGGTAGATGATGGTTGCGACCTCGGCACGGGTGATGTTGCCGCCGGGCTTGAAGGTGCCGTTGGGGTAGCCTACCATGTAAGCAAAGTGATCGGTGTAGTTAAGACCGATGTTGAGAACGGGGTAGAGGATGAGCTTGTCGACATCGGGCTTTATGCTGAAGGACCACTTGATACCGGGAAGGGTGCTGTACTTCAGACCGGTGATAACACCGTCGCAGGTGGCGGCGACTGAGTATACACCGACAAGGCTTTTAGGGATAAGAGCAAGACCCAATGCGTTTGCGGTGTAGGTGGAAGCCTCACTGGTAAGGTTGTTGGTCAGTGTTACTGTTGCGTAGCTTGCTGGCATCTTGCTCATCAGGGAGCAGTAGACAAGGTAGGTGTGGATATCAACGCCGTTTACGCTGTCCAACACGCCGCCGACAGTGTCGCCGGCATCTGCCGTCTCGACATCATCGGCAAGAGCCATAGTCGGCAGGAGCGCAGCTACCATCATCACTGCCAGAAGCAGGCTGATAAGCTTTGTTGACTTTTTCATTTCGTTTCTCCTTCTTGAAAAGCGTTTTTTCTGAAGCTGTGTGATACAGCTCTTCATACAAATACAATTTACACCGTGCGTTACAATTTGTCAACAAATTGTGATATGTATGGTCAAATTTTTTTGACTTATTGAAGCTGACGGATTATCTCGCGCCTCAGACGCCCGATTATGCGTTTTTCGAGGCGGCTGATGTAGCTTTGCGAGATGCCCATCATGTCCGCTACCTCCTTCTGCGTGTATTCGCTTCCGCCGCCGAGCCCGAAGCGCAGGGTAATAATGTTTTTGTCCCTTTCTGCAAGCGAGCCGACGGCATTCAGGAGCATCTGACGGTCAGCGTCGTCCTCAAGAGGACGGTACACCTCGTCGTCATCGGTCCCGAGAACATCGGAAAGCAAAAGCTCATTTCCGTCCCAATCCGTATTCAGCGGCTCGTCAAAGCTCACCTCCGTGCGCTGATTGCTTATCTTTCGGAGATACATCAGTATCTCGTTTTCAATGCAGCGCGACGCATAAGTTGCAAGCTTTATGTTTTTGTCACTGCGGAAGGTGTTTATGGCTTTAATGAGCCCTATTGTGCCGATCGAGATAAGATCCTCGAGGTTTACCCCCGTGTTCTCAAAGCGTCTTGCTATATAGACGACAAGACGCAGATTATGTTCCGTCAAAATTTTTTTCGCATTTTCGTCGCCTGCCTCCATCGCCGCTATCGCAGACTCCTCCTCGGCCTTCGCAAGCGGCGGCGGCAGGATGTCGCTGCCGCCGATGTAGAAAACGCCTTCGCCGGAAAGCAGATGCCTCCGAAGCCAGTTTTTGATAAAATTCAAAAAATTCATGCTTGACCTCCGGTTAAAATATAGAATCAAAGCCGTCTCCTCCGACCGGAGTCGGGGATATCGCGACCACGATATCGTCTCTCGGAGTACCGTCGACGATCACCTCATCCGGGCGGAAAACGGTAAGCATACCGCATTGCGTGCCAACTGCGGAGTAGGGGATCAGCCGCAGCCTGCCGGCGCAGTATGCGCTCTGCAAAAGAAGCGTGCAGTCAGTGCTGATGAGCTCTTTCTTACAATTCGGAAACAGCGGCGCGAGCTTTTCGCGGCCGGCTATGAGTACGCAGGAGCCGGTCAGGGGATCATACAGCGCATTGCCGCTGTCATGCAGGCATTTCAAGCTCACCTCGTTGCCCAGAAATGAGATCTTTGCATCTGAAACATATATATCCGCACTTTTTATGCTGCGCCTGAAAACAAAGCTCAAAACGGCATATATGAGCGCAAACGATATGACCAGCACCGGCATGGACACCGGCAGATACGAAGTACCTCCCATGCTGCCGCCGTTTTGTATGGAAATTGCCCACACCGTGCCCCCGAACAGCACCGATACCGCAAAAAAAGTAAGGCAGCAGCGCCAGAGCTTTTCCTCGGTGCCATAGGCGATGAGCGCCATCAAAGCTCCCGATATGAGTTTTATAGGAGCAAGAGAGAGAAACGAAAGCCGCGGCAGCAGACTGAGTGCGGCATAGCCTGCGCCGAATATCGCCGAGAGAAGATATTTTATGCGTCTTAGTCTTATCCCGCAAAGCCGTGCCGTGCACAGCATGAGAAGATAGTCCAGTATGAGGTTCAAGGCAAACAGCCGGTCTATGTAGATTATGTCCATGGAAAAATTATAAACGGTCATGCGCGCATAATTTGTCATTTGTTAATTGTCAAATGCGTCGGAGTATGGTAAAATGCATTAGTTAAAAAGAAATCGTACACGGAGAACAAAAAATATGTGGTTTTGGTTTGCGCTTGCAGCACTCTTGTGCTGGAGCGGCTCCGATCTTTTCTCGAAGATCGGCTGTCAGGATGCCGACGACAAATACAGCCATCTGAAGATGGTCATGGCGGTCGGCGCGGTCATGGGCATACATGCTGCCTACGAGATATTTGTCGGCGGCGTTGCTATAAACGGCGAGGTTATTTTGCAGTACCTGCCGGTGTCGGCGTTGTATATCGTCTCGATGACGGTTGGCTATATAGGGCTCAGATATATTGAGCTTTCCATATCGTCGCCGATATGCAATTCCTCCGGCGCTATCGTCGCGGTCCTTATATTCGCAACGCAGGGTATAAACGGACTGCCGAAAATGGCACTTGCTGCCGTTGCTCTCGTATGCCTCGGCGTTATAGCCCTTGGCTTTACCGAGGCCAACGAGGATGAGGAGCTGCGCCGCGCCCGCCAGGATGCAAGCAATCACCATTATACAAAAAGCTGGATAGCCATCGCGCTGCCGGTCATCTACTGCCTGCTCGATGCACTCGGCACCTTTGCCGACAGCAGAGTTCTGGAAACGCTCAATGAGGACTCGGCGAATGTTGCTTATGAGCTCACATTCCTCATTGTCGGCATAGTTTGCGCAGTGTATGTTCTCGGCATCAAAAAGCAGCGGCTCATACCCAAACGGGAGGTACCCAAGTACACCGGCGCGATCTTTGAAACTGCCGGTCAGTTTGCGTATATCTACGCCCTTGCCGATACTGCGCACTCGGCTCTTGCAGCCCCCATGATATCAGCGTACTGCGTGGTCTCGGTCGTGTGGAGCAGGATATTCCTCAAGGAAAAGCTCTCACTTAAGCATTATGCGTCTGTTTTGCTCGTAGTAGTGGGTATAGTTATTCTGGGAATACTCGATATTTGATATTTAATAAAGGAGAGAATGTATGTCAGATCCTATTTATAAGAGAGTACTTATCAAGATCAGCGGCGAGGCGCTTGCCGGAGATAAGAAGACGGGCTTCGACTTCGACTTTATCCGCCAGGTATGCGAGGCGGTCAATAGATGCGTTGAGCTCGGCGTCGAGGTCGGCATAGTCGTCGGCGGCGGCAACTTCTGGCGCGGCGTGAAGGACGGCGCGGGTCATGTCGAGCGCGTTTCCGCAGACCGCATGGGAATGCTTGCAACGGCAATGAACTGCCTTGCGCTCGCCGACGTGCTGCGCCGGAGCGGAGCCGGTGCTCAGGTCCTCACGGCGGTAGATATCCAGGGAGTAGGCGAGAGGTACACGACGGATAAGGCCATAAAGTGCCTTGAAGAGAAAAAGGTCGTTCTGTTCGGCTGCGGCACCGGCTGCCCGTTTTTTTCGACCGACACGGCCGCGGTACTCAGAGCCGCCGAGATCGGAGCGGACGCTATCCTGCTGGCAAAGAATATCGACGGTGTTTACTCGGCAGACCCCAGAGTGGATGCCTCAGCCGTCAAGTATGACAGCATAAGCTATGACGAGGTGCTCGCACAGCATCTTGCCGTTATGGATAGTACCGCAACGAGCCTTGCCATGGATAACGACATTCCGGTCATTGTCTTTGCTCTTGCCGAGCCGGAGAATATAGTCAGGGTGCTCAGCGGCGAAAAGCTCGGTACTACAGTCAGCAAGTAAATATAAATGTAATTGTAA
>CAVHZB010000040.1:0-19081 GCA_963640555.1 Phascolarctobacterium succinatutens | reverse complement strand
CGTCGGTGACCTTAACGGTGTCGCCGACCTGATAGCCCGTGACGATCTCGTGGCGCTCGACGCCGAGATCATATATCTCCTGCTCCGTGAGGGGAACGGCCTTACCGCCCGCACCGACGAAGCCGGTAGCACCGCGGACATTGTGGATAAGATGCCAGCTGTCATCGGTCAGCACCATTTTGCAGAGCACATAACCGGGGAACACCTTGCGCTCGACGGTTTTCTCGCCCGCGTCGGTGATCTCGGTGACGGTCTCCATGGGAATGTTGACCTCCTGGATCAGATCCTGCATCCTGCGGTTTTCGGCAGCCTTCATGATAGCCGCCGCAACTGCGTTTTCATAACCGGAATAGGTATGGATCACATACCATTTTGCGTCTTCTGCCATATCCGTTAACCTGCAAGTTCAAAGATGACCTTCACGACCAGTCCTGCGAGCTCATCAAAGCCCCAGAGGACGACGGCAGCGATAGCCATAACGAAAAGCGCCACACCGGTGTTCGTTGCAAGCTGCTTGGGAGTGGGCCAAATGACCTTCTTCAGCTCGCTTTTGAGCTCGCGGAACCATTTACCGATGCGCTGGAAAAAACCAAGCTTTTTATTGTCTTCTTTCTTGACGGCATTCGTGTTTTTGACAGGAGCAGCTTTTTTCTTCTCATCAGCCATTTTTGCACTCATCCTTTCAGAAAGTTACTTGGTTTCGACATGCTTGGTGTGCTTTCTGCAGAAGGGGCAATACTTGCTTCTCTCAAGCTTTTCGGAAGTATTCTTCTTGTTCTTGACGGTATTGTAGTTCCTCTGCTTGCACTCATCACATCTGAGCGTGATCTTGACTCTGTTGTCAGCCATACTTTTCGGCACCTCCTATTTTATTTACCCGCGTTACGGTGCGGGCATCTGCCTCCCTGTATGGGAACCGGATCCCTGTCCTGCGCGGTTAAATGCGCGCACAAAAAAGACCTCTCGTCCGACAGGTAATCAATAATATACCACGCCCGCCGTCTGAGGTCAAGCGTTTTTATGCCTCTGCCGCAGCTTTTTCGGGCATTCCCGCTTCGCGATTTGCATTTTCTGCGCACTTTCGTGCATTTTTGGCACAGGTGCTGTACAGAGTCCGGTTCCATGTTATTATACTGTATTGAATAAAGTGGGTGTGTATATGAAAATAAACGGCTATGCCGCCTGCGTGACCGGCAGGAGACGGCAGAACAATGAGGATAATGTGTTCCTCTGCGGTCAGTACCGGGGGGATGTTTCAGCCGCGGAGTTTTTCGCGCACTATGACGGCGGCGAGCCGTTTCTGTGTGCCGTGTGCGACGGCATGGGCGGCGAGCAGTCCGGCGAAACGGCATCGCTCGAGGCGGTGCGGGTCCTGACGGGATACATGAACGATTTTGATGTGCGCTGCGGCGAATATATAGCCGCTGCGAATGCCGCCGTCGTCGCGCACGGGATCGACGGCGGACATATGGGCACCACCGTGTGCACGCTGTTTGTATCCGGCGGACGCGCTTATGTCTGCAATGTCGGTGACAGCCGCGTTTACCTAAAGCGCGGCGTTGCGCTGTATCAGCTCAGCCGCGACCACACTCAGGCTCAGCAGATGTATGACCACGGCATTATATCCGGCGGCGACATTGCCGCAGATCCGCACCGCCATGTGCTCACGCAGTACATCGGCATTCCGCCGGAGGAGATGCTCATAGAGCCGGCGGCGGCAGAGCCGCTGGATATCGCGGCGGGAGACATTTTTCTTTTGTGCAGCGACGGACTGACCGATATGCTCGGCGACGAGGAGATATACCGCATCCTGTCCTCGGGCGGGAGCGCCGAAAAGCTCGCGCTTGAGCTCATAAACGCGGCGATGAGCGCGGGCGGCAGGGACAACACGAGCGTTATAGTCGTGCGGATAGTCCCGTCCGACGCGGGAGAGCTGTTAAAAACCGCCGCGGCAAGGCTCACGGCGATGCTCAGGTGAGAAGTGGAGTGCGGCTGCGATCTCGGCTGCATTGACAAAGAATATTTAGACGACAGGTGACGACAGATGGATATTGATTACTACAGGAGATATGAGCCGATATTCGGCACATGGAGGATAGTCCGCCAGCTCGGAGCGGGCTCGTTCGGCACGGTGTTCGAGATCGAGAGAGAGGATTTCGGGCACAAGTACAAGGCTGCGCTCAAGGCGATAACCATCCCTCAGAGCAAGTCCGACATCGACGAGGCGATGTTCGAGGGACACGACCGGCAGAGCGCCTCGGTTTACTATCACAACTTCGTTTCCGCGCTGATAAACGAGGTCAGCATCATGTCCGAGTTCAAGGGCGAGAGCAACATAGTAAGCTATGAGGACCACTGCGTTATCCCGCACTCCGACGGTATAGGCTGGGATATACTCATCCGCATGGAGCTGCTGACGCCCCTGCTCAATTATGCCTCGAGCCACGCGCTCGGCAGAAGCGAGATCATAAAGCTCGGCATAGACATCTGCCGTGCGCTCGAGCTGTGCGGAAAGCGCAATATCATCCACCGCGACATAAAGCCGGAGAACATTTTCGTCTCCGACAGCGGAAATTTCAAGCTCGGCGACTTCGGCATAGCCCGCACCGTTGAAAAGGACGGCAGCGGGCTGTCAAAAAAGGGCACATATACCTATATGGCACCCGAGGTGTACAGGGGACAGGAATACGGTCCGAGCGTTGACCTTTACTCGCTGGGCATAGTCCTCTACCGCTTCCTGAACAATAACCGTGCGCCGTTTATGCCGCTGTACCCCGCGCCCATCGGCTACGGTGACCGCGAGCAGGCAATGGCGCGCAGGATGAACGGCGAGGCGATACCCAAGCCCGTGAATGCCGACGACGCTCTGGCTCAGGTCGTTCTGAAGGCCTGCGCGTTTGACGCGCGCGAACGCTACGCAAGCGCGGGCGAGATGCGCAGAGCGCTTGAGGCGGTCGTCTCAAGCGGCGGCGATAAAACGACCGTGCTCGGCAATAATGCCGCTACCATACTCGAATACGGCTCCGGCTCGGGCTCCGTGTCCCGCTCCGACCCAAGCCGCAGAAATTATATCCCGCCCGAACCCTCGCAGAGCGCCTATGCTCCGCAGCCGGGCGGCGGTCAGCCCGCTTACGCGAGGTTTGACCCGCAGACCGGAAAGCCGCTGTATCAGGGCGGCGCGGCTTACGCGCAGCAGCCCCAGGTGAGGTTCACCGAGGAAAAGCCCAAGCGCAGCAAGGCTCCGGCAATAATCGCCGTGTGCGTCGTGCTCGCGCTCATCGTCGGCGGCATCATAATGTGGACAAGCCGCAGCGGCTGGGACAGCTCGCACACGAGGTACTATGAAGACGGCGAGATGCTCACCGGCTGGCAGGATATAGACGGCGACCGGTATTACTTTGACAAGGACAGCGGCGAAATGCTCACCGGCTGGCTTGAGACGGACGGCAAGTACTTCTACCTCGGCGATGACGGCGTTATGAAAAAGGGCTTTGTCACCGTGAATTCGAGAAATTATTATCTCAGCGAGGAAAACGGCGAGCGCATAACCGGCTGGCTCAACTATAACGAGTCCGGCACATGGTATTTCTGCGATCCCAACAGAGACGGCGCCCTTGCCGTCGGCAAATGGCAGATAGACGGCGGCAGCTACTACTTCGATGACAGCGGAAAAATGGCTGTCGGCGAGGTCAGCTTCAACGAGGAGGAGAGCACCGCCAACGGCGACGGCGGCACGACTACCTATTACTTTGACGATAACGGTCTGTTCCTTTACAAGGTGCTGGACCTGACAGGCCTCGACACTCCCGACGGCTCGTATTCCGCCGATAGGCGCGATTTCTACATAAACAGCACCGATATCTGGACGGGAAGCTACCGCGAGCTGTACACGACCGCCACGGAATGCACCGAGCTCACCATAATCGTGAGCGGCGCGACATATTACGATAACTGCGAATGGGTGGCGTTTATAAAGACCGACAACGGTTGGGAGCGCGCCGGCTATTTCGAGGTTTCATACGGCACGGGTTCGTTTGACGCGGTGTTCGATTCGCCGGTGAATGTTTACGCATACAAAATGATGCCCAACAATATTGAAGGCGCCGATACCTTCGAGTGTTCCGAGGATATAATGAGGATCGTGTACCGCAGCTATGACTTCGGCATGACCGACGGCACCGCTTGACGGCGCTCGACCGAGGAAGGCAGCGATATGAAAAGCAACAAGGTGTACATCATAATAGCGACAGTATGCGCCGTCGCCGCGATAGCGGCGGTGGCGGTGCTGCTGCTCGTTTTAAAGGACAGACCGGCAGATGATGCCGCACTCCCGACGCCGACTGCCGAGGTTACGGAGCCCATGAGAACGGAAAAGCCCGCGTCTCCCGTTTCGGGAGCAAACGCCAACCATACGCCCTCGCCGGGCAACACATCAAATTCGGGCTTTGACCCCGCCAAAATGACCGAGCAGGAGCTTGAGAGCTACATTGAGGAGATACGCGAGCATTTCAGGACAGCCAACGCCGGCACCGCATCGGCGGATGCCGCAAGCTATCCCATCGGCGATCGTGGCACGGCGTGGTTTGTGAAAGGGGAGCTTGTTCTCACCACTGAGGACGATATCGACCTTCCGAGCCTTGAGGGCTGCCCCCTGTACCAGCCGTGGTGGGATAATTGCAGCGGCGTGTATTACTATGACGGCTCCGAGGGCGGTCTGGGACTGTACCTTGTCGTTTTTAACGACAAGGATGTCACGGATAATCGCCTGGTCTTATATTTCCGTGGCGGAAAGCTCATTCATTTTGCCTGCCACGGATATTACACATACGACCGCTTTAACGCCGATGCAGCGGAGATGATATATAACCATGCGCTGCAGCTGTGCACCGACGGTCTCGCCGCGCAAGTTCATACCGAAAGCTGACGGCGCCCTGTAGGGAACGGGCTTGCCCGTTCCGTGAGGTCGGTACTGAATATTATGAAAAAGACAGCTCGGATTTAATACCGGGCTGTCTTTTTGAGTGTCGGCTTTCGCCGGAGCTTTGCTCTATACGGCACAATGTCTGTGCCCCCCCTAAAATTTCTGATTGGAGGCGACCTCGATAAGCTGCTCGGCGAGGTCGAGCTGACGGGGCGACAGTGTGCGCAGGCGCTCGGCGACGCTGCGCCATTTTTCCTGAGGATCAGGCTGCACCGCACCGACAAGAAAAGCATCCGGCGTCGTATCAAGAGCCACGGCAAGACGCATTATGACTTCGGTGGACGGTATGGATATCCCGCGCTCGATGTTTGAAAGGTACTTATAGCCAAGCTCGGCGCGCTCCTCGACCTCAGCCTGCTTGAGCCCAAGCGACCGTCTGCGCTGCGCGATCCTGCGCCCTATCTCCTGATAATCAAGCCTCATGTTCCTCGCCTCCTTTTTTGCTTTATCTTATCCGCCCGTTGTTTATTTCAAACAGTTCGTTAATCGAATTTCCGTCTTGACATATGAATAAGTTGCGTTTATAATCGAATTACCGATTATAGGAATGAATTTTGGGAGGATTTTGTATGAGCAAGAGAATTTACGCGACCAAAGCGTCGCAGGCCGGTGAATTTTCGGATCACGACGGCTACGGCTGGTTCAAGGACATTTCGGACTATGAGTTTGAGACGATGCGCGCACAAGGCAGAATTTTTGAGGTAGACGGGCATTATTTTGCCGCTGACAGTATTGAGCAGGCTCAATTTGCGGTCAATAGACGCTGGCAAGCGGGGAATGCTGCTTCGGAGGGCGGTGCACCTGTTTCGACTTCCGGGGGAGGCTTATATTCCAACCCCGGTGCAACGCTCAAGGATATAGCGACATTCATATGCGTACTTGGAATGATCGCATCGGTAATTCTCGCATTTACCTTTGCGAATGTCAGCACCTATTGGGGACACAGTGAGTTCAATATAGGAATATTCTTTGGTATTCTCATTCCCGGTGCCGTCATATCATATCTCTCCGGTCTCGGACTTGCTGCTTTCGGTGACCTTGTGCTGAGTGCAAACGAGATAAAAAGAAAGCTCAAATAAACATTCAAGCAGCAGGCTTTCGCCTGAGTTTACAATACTTTTCGCCTATAGGAGAAAAATGATGAAGAGAAAAAGCATAGTGCTGTTTCTGCTCATATGCTGTGCGCTGCTGCTTTGCGGCTGCGCTTCGGAGGAGGTAAAAACAGAGGAGGAAATCCTTGCCGACATGCAGGAGCGGAAGCTTCCGGAGGAATGCGAGGGAGCGGCGATAAGCGGCATTGAAATACTCAAACGCCAGACGAATCAGGAGGACAAGCAGGACATTGTATATGTCACCATACAGGCCGAAACGGAGACCGCAAAGCTTGTCAGAAGCTATGAGCTTGAATATAATCTGTATGACGAGGGCTGGATACTCGACGGTGCAGAAAGATATGACGAAGGAGAAAATTCAACGACTGCGCTGAGCGAACCGCCTGACTCTGTTATAGATGATTTTTTGCCAGGCAGAACGAGCAGATAAACGCCCACAACAGCACCTACGCCAACGAGGATGCAGAATACGCCATCTCAAACCCTGTTTATTCCTCGTGGGAGGTAACAGACCGTGAAACCAATTTTGAAACAGGGCGTTCGATAGTATATGTCTCGGCAAGCAGAGAAACGCCGTTTCTTATAACTCACGAAAAGCTTGCCTTTCCCGTTACCTTTTCAAGCGACGGCATATGGCACATTTTAGAGATCGACGTTCTCAATGTCAACGATGCTATCCAGAGCATTGAGCTTGACTGGAGCAAGCTGACATCGTTGGATTTTATAGAGGATAAGGGCTTTCTATATTTTGAAAATATAGATTCCGAGCAGAAAACGATTAAGATTTGGGCATCTGCTGTGTCTACAGCTAAACGCAGCAACAAAACAGATATACTCGATATCACATATGACACCAAGTACGATCTGAGTAATTTTCAGGCCTGCCGCAGTCAGATATATCAGGATATTGACGAAGGCAATGCAGAGTTCAGGGAAAGAGCGACAAGTTACGGCAGGTATCTCAGAAACACTTATTCACCCATAGCGCCAACCTCACTTTATTTTCTGGCTAGGTGCGACAGCGGCTATGATAACTTTGGAGAACACTTGAGCAGACTGATACTAAACAGCTATATAGTATTTGCAAGGATAGAGCCTGTAGGCGGTTTCAGTTGGCCTGCCGAGGACTACATGTAGCAAACTCAGCAAAAACGCGGTATGGGGAACCCCTGCCGCGTTTTTCTGCCGCCCGCTGCCGTGAGCAGGGAATTGACTTGATTGCCGCCGATGGTGTATAATCTTTCGTATCACTTGCCGCAATGCGGCAGAACGGAGTTAACACATGGATAAGCACAGAGTCAATATATTCATCGCCCTTGTTCTGGTGCTGATAATTATAGCCGCAGTGTCGGCATGGCTGACCGGCGGCAGCATCAAGGACACCGCTCCGAACGAAACGGCTGACCCCTCGCCGGCGGTAACGCCCAGCGTTATCTCAACGCCGACTCCGGAGCCGGAGCAGTCGCCTGCCGTCAGTCCCTCGGCACAGCCGGACGGTGACAATGACAATGACGATAACGGCAGCGAGCCCGCACCGAGCGGCATAACGCGCTCGATCAATCAGTCCGGCAGCTTTGAGAGCAATACGGGCACCAAAATGATAATGTATGTCAATTGGACGGCCGTTTCCGAAAACAGCGAGACCGTAACGCTCAGCTTCAACATCGTCCTGAGCACCTACACGCTTTCGGTCGGACCTCACAACGGCGTTATCACCGTAAACGGAGTCGATTACAAATTCACGAGCCCCGGTATAAGCTACCGGAGCGAAAAGGTGAGAAACGAGGCGGGTCTTGCCGCCGTCACCGCAACGGTCACGGTTCCCGCAGGTCAGGCGGCATCCATCCCCGTTTCCGCGAGCTGGGACTTCTTCGGCACCTACGGCGGCGTTGAGATAAGCCAGGTCACTGCGGGCGGAACGATCTCCATTCAGGGGTGAGCGCAATGAGATCTACACTTCGCAGAACATGGGCGCAGATAGATCTTGACGCGATAGAGCATAACTACAGGACCCTGCGCAGAAGATGCGGCAAGGATGTACGCTTTCTGGGCGTCGTCAAAGCCGATGCCTACGGTCACGGCGCAGTGCGCGTCGCGTCGGTGCTGCAGGAGCTCGGAGCCGATTACCTCGCAGTGTCGAGCCTCGACGAGGCGATGGAGCTGCGCGCAAACGGCATAGTGATGCCCATTCTCATTCTCGGTCACACGCCCACCGAGCAGGTCCCGAACCTCATAGCGAATAACATCACCCAGACGGTCACCTGCCTTGCAAAGGCAGAGGAGTATAACGCTGCGGCAGCGCAGTTCGGTGCCGTGCTGCGGGTTCACATGAAGGTGGACACCGGAATGTCCCGCCTTGGAGTTCTGTGCGCCGGCAAGCATTTCGAGACCGGCGTCAAGGGCATAGTTGACAGCTGCAATATGCCGTTTCTTGAGGTGGAGGGCATCTTTACCCACTTCTCCGTTGCCGACGAGACGGATGCGGACGATGCGGCGTATACAGGAGCCCAGTTCAGGCTGTTCCGTGAAACGATACGCGCCGTGGAGGACACACTCGGCAGGCGCATCCCGCTGCACCACTGCGCAAATACCGGCGCCGTCGCGCTCTATCCCGAGACATATATGGATATGGTGCGCCCCGGACTTCTGCTGTACGGCTGCGGCGAGCTTGCAAGGTCGCTCGGTCTGCGCCCGGCAATGACCCTTAAGGCTGCCATAAATACGATAAAGACCTACGATGAGGGCACCGATATAAGCTACGGCAGGCTCTACAGAACCAGCGGCAGGACCCGCATAGGCGTTATACCCTACGGCTATGCCGACGGCTTCTTCCGCTGCCTGTCGAACCGGTGCAGCATCATGACCGACAGCGGTCCTGCGCCTCTGCGCGGCAGGATATGCATGGATATGAGCATGATAGATCTGACCGAGCTGCCCGATGTCGGAGTCGGCGACGAGGTCGAGATATTCGGTGAAAATAACCGCGTTGAGGAGCTTGCCGCCATAGCGGGGACGATACCGTATGAGCTCGTCTGCGCCGTGAGCAAGCGCGTTCCGAGAGTGTATATCCGAAACGGACAGGAGATCGACAGAGAGCTCCTCCTCCGGTTTTGAGCGATTTTTTGTTCAGGAAATAAGAAAAAAGCATATCGAGATCTTTCATTCGATCTCGATATGCTTTTTCAGTATCTTGTCGGTCAGGAACGCCAGAGCCATTTTTGCGGCGTCCGGTATTATGAACGGGAAAACGCAGATCCCGAGCGCCGAGGCATAGCTCATTGTGCTTGCCGCCGAGTAGACCCGCACGAACCACACCGTTCCGAACGCATAGCACACAACGAGTCCGACCGCCATTCCCGCAAGACGCGCGCCGAAGCGCCCGCCGAAAAGCCCTTCGGACAGCCGATAGCACAGCGCCGTGAAAATAAAGCCTATAATGTAGCCGCCGCTCGGTCCCATCAGCTTGCCGATGCCGCCGGTAAAGCCGGAAAACACCGGAAGTCCCACTGCGCCCATGAGTATGTACAGCAAAACGGCTATGCTGCCGCGTCTGCCGCCCAAAAGCAGGAGCGCCGTGAATATTGCGTAGGTCTGCATGGTAAAAGGAATGGCTGCCGGTATCGACAGCCATGAGCAGACCGATATGAGCACCGCCATCAGGGCGATATACGCCATATCCTTAGTCTTCAAATATCCGCACCTCAGAAAGTCAGTATACTGCGGCGCTTATGCTCGCTTCTTGCATGCATGCGCTTTATCTTTTCAAGCACCGCCGCGTCTATTGTACCACCTTCGAGGTAAGTGTCAAGCTCCTTATAGGTAAAGCCCATCTCGCCCTCATCGGTCTGACCGTCGAACAGTCCCGCCGAGGGCGCCTTTTCTATAACGCACTCGGGTGCCTCGAGCCAGCGCAGAAATTCGTATATCTCGGTAACGGTCAGATCGTCGATGGGGTTGAAATCGCAGGCGCCGTCGCCCCACTTGGTGAAGTAGCCGACATAGCCCTCGCTGCGGTTGCCGGTTCCGGAAACGAGGCGGTTCTCCGATGCCGCGACCGCATAAAGCGTCGCCATTCTCAGGCGCGGCGCGATGTTTGCCTCGGCGGCCGGAGTGAGCTCCGTAACGCCCTTGAGTATCTCCTTTTCCGCAGTCTTCACGGCGGAGAGGTCGGCATAGCGCGTTTCGATGCCGTAGGCCTTGGCAACGGTCTCTCCGTCGCGTTTATCCATGTCGAAGTTGCGGGCCGAGGTGCAGGGCATGATGATGCCCACGGTGTTTTCGCACGCGGCCTTGCACAGAATGCCGACGAGCGCGGAGTCCTTGCCGCCGGAGTTGCCGTAAACGATGCCCTCGGCTCCGCTTTCGCGCACCGCGTATTTTATAAACTGAACTCGCTGGTTAAATTCCTTTTCATAGTTTCTCATTGTTGCCCTGCCTTTCATTTGACGGCAGACCTGATAAATCCGTAAAACAGCGGGTGCGGCTTATTGGGTCTGCTTTTGAACTCCGGATGGAACTGCGCCGCGACAAACCACCTGCACGCGGGGTTTTCCACCATCTCCACAAGGTGTCCGTCGGGGCTCATGCCAACGGGCACAAGCCCGCGGGCGCTTATCTCCTCGCGGAAATCGTTGTTGACTTCATATCTGTGGCGGTGGCGCTCGTAGATGAGCCCGTCGCCGTAATATTCGTGCGCCTTGCTGCCGGGCGTGAGGACGCAGGGATATTTGCCCAGACGCATGGTGCCGCCCTTTGCGGTTATGCCCTGCTGCTCGGGCATGAGCGCTATGACGGGGTGCTGCGTATCGGCGGTGAACTCCGCCGAGCTTGCGTCGTGCCAGCCAAGGACATTGCGCGCAAATTCTATGACGGCTATCTGAAGACCGAGACATATGCCGAGATAGGGGATATCGTTTACTCTTGCATAGCGCGCGGCAAGTATCATGCCCTCTATGCCGCGGTCGCCGAAGCCGCCGGGGACGAGTATGCCGTCGACACCGCCGAGCACCTCATCTATGTTATCCTCGCTAAGCTCCTCGGAATCGACCCACTTTATATCGACAACGGCATCGTTTGCCGCCGCCGCGTGCTGGAGAGATTCCGCAACGGAAAGATATGCGTCGTGAAGCTGAACATATTTGCCTACAAGAGCTATGCTCACGCTTTTGCGGGCATTTTTTATCCTGCTTACCATGGCGCGCCACTCGGACAGCTCCGGCTCAGGGCAGTCAAGTCCCAGCTTGCGGCACACCACGCGTGACAGTCCCTCGTGCTCCAGCAGCAGCGGCGCCTCGTACAGCGTCGAGGCGGTAGTGTTCTGTATGACGCACTCGGGCTCGACATTGCAGAAAAGCGCTATCTTACCGCGGACATCGTCGCTTATGGGCGAGTCGGTACGGCAGACCAGGACATCCGGCTGGATGCCGACGGACAGAAGCTCCTTAACGGAATGCTGCGTGGGCTTACTCTTGAGCTCGCCCGTGCCGGGTATCCGGACAATGAGCGGGACATGGATAAACACGACATTCTGCCTGCCCTTTTCGACCGCCACCTGACGGATGGCCTCAAGAAACGGCTGGCTCTCGATATCGCCGACCGTGCCGCCTATCTCACAGATGAGAATGTCCGTCTCCTCGTCCTCCATGGCGTAAACGCTTTGCTTTATCTCGTCGGTCACATGGGGTATTATCTGCACCGTGCCGCCGAGGTATCCGCCCTGACGCTCGCGGTTGAGCACATTCCAGTAGATCCTGCCTGCGGACACGGAGGAATTGCCGCTGAGGCTCTCGTCCACGAAGCGCTCGTAATGACCGAGGTCGAGATCGGTCTCGGCTCCGTCGTCGGTGACGAACACCTCGCCGTGCTGATACGGGCTCATCGTGCCGGGGTCAACATTGAGATACGGGTCGAATTTCTGGTTTTTGACGCGCAGACCGCGCTGCTTCAACAGCCTGCCGAGCGAGGCTGCGCATATTCCCTTGCCCAGCCCCGATACAACGCCGCCTGTTACGAATACATACTTCATTTTTTACTCTCTCTCGTCAGAAAATATAATTTGATCTGCTGCTTTGCCGCCGGAGCTCCGGCGGCGGGGGATCATACAGAGAACAGCATGTCGTAGTAGCTCGGGTACGGCCAGTACTCGGTCGCCGTAAGGGTCTCGAGCTTGTCTATAACGGTGCGCATATCCTCCATCTTGAGGAATACCTCGTCGTGGTAATATTTCATGAGCTCCTCTGCACCAACGCTCGGTGCGGTCTCGAGTGCGGATTTGAGCGCCACCATCTTGTCCAGCAGGCTCTCGTTCAGGCTGCTGAGCGTGCCGATGAGTGCGCTTTCAACGCGGCACGGCACCTCCGGCAGAGCCTTGCGCTTTTTGATGAGCGTTTCGCTCAGCGCCGCGGTATACTCGGAAACGGCGTTGAGGACTCCGTGCTGCACCATGTCAACGAGAGTCTCGCCCTCGATGGCGATGACCTTGCAGTACTGCTCCATGTGTATCTCGTGGCGCGCGGCGATCTCGGCTGCGGTGTAAACGCCGTAGCGGGTGAGAAGCTCGACATTCTTCGGCAGGATATACTCGGGCAGTGCGGCAGAGGCGTTCCTGAGGTTTTTCAGTCCCCTCTTTTCCGCCTCGGCGACCCACGACTCGTCATAGCCGTTGCCGGAGAACAAAATGCGTCCGTGCTCGGTGAAGGTGCGCTTTATGAGCTCGTGCAGAGCGCCGGTAAAGTCCTCCGCGCCCTCAAGCTCGTCGGCAAACTTGCACAGGGAATCGGCCATGACGGTGTTGAGCACCGTTGTCGGTCCCGCTATCGACTGGCTCGCGCCGGGCATACGGAACTCAAACTTGTTGCCGGTGAACGCGACGGGAGATGTGCGGTTGCGGTCGGTGGTATCGCGCGGGATTGGCGGCAGAACATCAACGCCTATGCGCAGAGTGCTCTTGCTCACATCGGTGTAGCCGGTGCCGTTTACGATGGAGTCGACGATGGCCTCAAGCTCCTGACCGAGGAACACGGAGATTATCGCCGGAGGCGCCTCCTGAGCGCCGAGACGGTGGTCGTTGCCGGCAAATGCGACCGAGCACCTCAGAAGCTCCTGATACTCGTCAACGCCGCGCACGAATGCCGCCAAAAACAGCAGGAACTGTGCGTTCTGGCTGGGAGTCTTGCCGGGAGAGAACAGGTTTGCGCCGGTGTCGGTGCCGAGTGACCAGTTGTTGTGCTTGCCCGAGCCGTTAACTCCCGCGAAGGGCTTTTCGTGCAGCAGGCATACGAGCCCGTGGCGGTCGGCCACCTTCTGCATTATCTCCATGCTGATCTGGTTCTGGTCGTTTGCGGTGTTGGCATCGGAGTAAACGGGAGCCATCTCGTGCTGTGCCGGCGCGACCTCGTTGTGACGGGTCTTGGACAGAACGCCGAGCTTCCACAGCTCCTCGTCAAGATCCTGCATATACTCGGCAACGCGCGGGCGTATGGTGCCGAAATAGTGATCCTCAAGCTCCTGACCCTTCGGCGGCTTTGAGCCGAACAGCGTTCTGCCGCACAGCCTCAGATCCTCGCGCTGTAAAAACAGCTCCTTATCTATGAGGAAATACTCCTGCTCGGGACCGACCTGAGCCAGCACCTTCTGCGTTTCCGTGTCGCCGAACAGCCTCAGGATACGCACGGCCTGACGGCTCACGGCATCGCAGGATCTCAAAAGCGGGGTCTTTTTATCCAGCGCCTCGCCGGAGTAAGAGCAGAACACGGTGGGGATGCAGAGCGTTCCGTCCTTTATAAAAGCAAACGCGGTGGGGTCCCATGCGCTGTAGCCGCGCGCTTCAAAGGTGGCGCGCAGACCGCCGGACGGGAAGCTTGAGGCATCCGGCTCGCCGCGAACGAGCTCCTTGCCGGAAAACTCCATGCTTATCGTGCCGCCGCCGGCAGGTGAAATGAAGCTGTCGTGCTTCTCGGCGGTTATGCCGGTAAGCGGCTGGAACCAATGGGTAAAGTGAGTAGCGCCGTGCTCGAGCGCCCATTCCTTCATGCCGTCGGCAATGCCGTTTGCGACATCAAGGGTGAGCGGCTTGCCGTCGGCAAGGCACTTTTTCCACTCCTGATAATACTTCTCCTTGACATACCTTCTCATCGTGCGCTCGTTGAAAACGCAGCTTCCGAACAATTCGGGGATCTTTTTTGTCTCTCTGCTCATGTCTATACCTCCTATTTACCGCTCGCGCCGTAGTTTTTCAAAACCCGTGCGGAGGGATCGTCAACATCACAGCCCGGCCATGTCCTGTTCGGCATCCAGAAGTCCTTGACCATCGGCGCCTGACCGGGATAGTACTTTTCAAATATGTCTCTGTAAAGCAGGCTCTCCTTGGTAAAGGGAACCGCAAAATCGTATTTTCCGCAGCCCTGCTCGAACTGCTTGTCGGTGTAAACGCTCTCGGCGTAAGCCTTGAGGTCGTCCACCATAGAGTGACCCACGGCATCGGAAAACGCCGCCTTCTGCCGCCAGAGTATATCGTCGGGCAGGATGCCGTCCTTTTCAAACGCCCTGCGCAGCAGGTATTTACCCATGTCGTAGGTGTTCATCTTCATGGCGGGGTCGATGCTCATTACATAGCGGACGAAGTCGAGATCGCCGAATGGGACACGCGCCTCGAGTGAGTTTACCGAGATGCAGCGGTCGGCGCGCAGGACATCATACATATGCAGCTCGTCAACCCTCTTTTTCGCCTCGCGCTGGAACTCCTCGGGCGACGGTGCAAAATCGGTGTACTTGTAGCCGAACAGCTCATCGGAGATTTCACCCGTCAGCAGCACGCGCACATCCGTTTTTTCGTGTATCGCCTTGCAGCACAGGTACATTCCCATGCTTGCGCGGATGGTGGTTATATCATAGGTGCCCAGCATTGCTATGACCTCCTCGAGAGAGGCGAGCACCTCCTTGCGCGTCATGGTGACCTCCATGTGCTCGGAGCCGATAAACTCGGCTGCCTCACGCGCATATTTAAGGTCGATGGGGTCAAGATCCATGCCGATGGCGAAGGTGCGGATCTTTTTGCCGAGGAGCTTTGCCGATATTGCGCACACCAGACTCGAATCAAGTCCGCCGGAAAGCAGAAAACCGAGCGGCGCATCCGCGTCGAGGCGCTTTTCAACGCCCGCTATGAGCTTTTCGCGTATCTTCGCGCAGACGGTGTCGATATCGTCGTGCACATACTCGGTAACGGTGGTCAGATCGGCATAGCGCACGAATCTGCCGCCGGCATAGTAGTGTCCGGGAGGAAACGGCATTATCTTATCGCACAGCCCGACAAGGTTTTTCGCCTCGCTTGCAAACATTATGCTGCCGTCGGAATAATAGCCGTAATACAGCGGGCGAATACCGATGGGGTCGCGCGCCGCTATGAGCTCGCGGGTCTGCCCGTCGTATATCACCATCGCAAACTCCGCGTCGAGCCTTGAGAACATCCCGAGCCCGTATTCGCGGTAAAGCGGCAGGATTATCTCGCAGTCCGACTCGCTTTTGAAGCTATACTTAACACTCAGCTCCTCACGGAGCTGTCGGAAACCGTACAGCTCGCCGTTGCAGACAACGGCGTCGCCGCCGAGATAAAACGGCTGCATCCCGCGCTCGTCAAGACCCATTATCGACAGCCGGTGGAAGCCGAGGACGGCTCCGTCAAGCTCCGCCATTCTCGTCGCGTCCGGTCCGCGCGATACGGTGCGGTCAAAATACTCTCTTACCGACCGGGCGGTAAGCTCTCCGCTCGTGAAACCAATGATTGAACACATAAAAAATACACCTCCGAATTTTTTGGGCAGCTATCCCTAAATTTTAGGACGAATAGCTGCTAATCCGCGGTGCCACCTAAATTATTGCCGAAGCAATCACTTTTACGGGCTCAAACAAGCCCTCGTGCACTAACGCCGCACTCCGCGTCTTTCCTACTGGGGCAGTCCCTTTCAGATCGCTGCTGATAAAGTGTTATTCGCTCATCCTCCGGTATCGGGATCACACTGTCCCCGACTCTCTGCTGCCGAGCATATGAGTTACTTGTCTCCGTCATAGCATTTGCGATATTCACTTGAGCCGCCGTAATCACTTAAGAAAAACTAAAGTCTGCCGCAGCGTTTTGCGGCAGATTTCAGTTTTCACAGATGAGAGAGCAAATGATTACAACAAATCATGGTCGTATGTTAGCATAAACGGCTTGATAAATAAAATACATATACCATTGCGGTTATCATATTTTTCTGGTATGATATACGGTAATAACCGAAGTGGGAGTTATAGATAGAGATGGACCTGAGAACACTGAAATATTTCACCGTTGTGGCGGAGGAGCTGAATATCACCCACGCGGCCGAGCGACTGTGTATGAGCCAGCCGCCGCTGAGCAATCAGATGAAGGCGCTCGAGGACGAGCTCGGCTGTGCGCTGTTTATCCGCGGCAAGCGAAAGCTCCAGCTCACCGATGCCGGCAGGCTGCTGTTTCAGCGCGCCATTCAGATACTCGACATGGCAGAAAGGACCCAGCACGAGGTGATGAGCCTGAGCGGCGGCATGAGCGGCACGATAAAGCTCGGCATGGTCGAGGGCAGGGCACCGTTCCTGACCGCCCGCTGGATAGCCGGCTTCAAGGAGGAGTACCCAAATGTACACTACAGCCTGTGGAACGGCAGCAGCGACGATGTGCTCGACCGCCTGCGTCAGGGGCTGCTCGACCTTGCGGTGATAGCGGCGCCGTATGACACGGAGCATCTTGAGGGCTTTGCCGTAGGCAGGGGACCGTGGGTCGCAATAATGTCGCGGTCGAATCCGCTGGCCGGCGGCGGCGATACGATACCGCTCAAAAGTCTTGCCGGCAAGCCGCTGATCGTTCCGAGCCGTCCCTCGCGCATCGACGCGATACGCGCATGGTTTGCCGAGGCCGGAGAGGAGCCGGACATCCTGTGCACAATGTCAAATTATCTCGATGCGGTGGCGCTCACCGAGCTCGATGTCGGCATAAGCATCTTCCCGCGCACGACATACACGCCCAACGACCTGCTCGTTACGAAGATAATAACCGAGCCCGCGCGGCAGATAGAGTATGTGCTCGTGCGCATGAAAAACCGCGAGCCGAGCGAGCTTATGACGGAGTTTATAAATTTCGTGCGCGACACCGAGGACACCGTCGCCGCCGACCCCGACTTCAGCGAGATCCTCAAAAGCGAGTATACTCCCCCGGAGGATACACCGTTTCTGTAATGTTGACAGCCGCCGCTCATCGAGCGGCGGCTGTCACAGCGTGTCAAAAAAGTCACAGACTTTTTTGACACGCTGAAAAAACGCCACATTTTTTGTGAAAATAAATTTTCACGAAAAATCTCGCTGCGCTCGTCAAAAAGCCTGATAACTCAGGCGTTTTTGATGGCTATAATCCAATTTGAGGCGGGACCTTGTCCCCCTCACACTCCCCCTGCTGCGTATTGAATTTTATGCTCTTGCATCTGCTTTTTCATGTTCTTTGACAGTCTGTGACAGCCGCCGCTCATCGAGCGGCGGCTGTCAGTATGTGTGCTTTATTGCCTTGACGCTGCGGCGTCGGGTGCGGATGCGTTTGATCACTTCATTGCGGCGACGGCCTCGAAGTCCTCGACGATCTCCTTTTCGGGGGCCTTGGTCAGCAGGGAAACGACGACGATGAAGATGCAGGAGGTGATAAATGCGGGCAGCAGCTCGTATATTGCCAGAACGCCGCCGAGAGGTGCGATCGCGTATTTCCAGATGAACACCATTGCGGCGCCGGAGAACATACCCGCTATGGCGCCCCACTTGTTGCAGCGCTTCCAGAACAGCGAGAACAGGACGATGGGTCCGAAGGTGGCGCCGAAGCCCGCCCATGCAAACGATACGACGCGGAAGATGGAGCTCGAGGGATCGAGAGCGAACAGAATGCCGCAGATGGCTACGCAGATAACGGTCACGCGGGCAACGATCATGCTCTTTTTGTCGCTCAGCTCGATGCCGAGCACTCCGCGGATGATGTTCTGCGCGATGGCGCTTGCCGCAGCCAGAAGCTGCACGTCCGCAGTGGACATGGTCGCCGCGAGGATGCCTGCAAGCACCAGACCCGCAAGGATGGCGAAGAATGCGCCATACTCGGACAGGACGGCCGCGACGGAAACGATCAGGGATTCGGCCGCAGACGCGTCGCCGAACATGGTAACGAGCTCAGCCTTTGCCATGGAGTAGCCGACAATGCCGATGATGACTGCGATAGACAGGGAGATGACGACCCAGATGGTCGCGACACGGCGGCTGAGAGTGAGCTTCTTCTCGTCCTCGATGGCCATGAAGTGCAGGATGACATGAGGCATGCCGAAGTAGCCGAGCGCCCATGCGAGCGTGGATACTATCTTGAATGCGCCGAACTCGCCGGCCTCGCTTGCCATGATGTTTGTCGATGCGGTGAGACTGAGGTAGCCGGGGATGGCCTTGGCGTTCGCGATGACCTGATCCCAGCCGCCGACGGAGTGTATGCCGAAGATAAGAACAACGGCGAGGGCGAACACCATGATGAGGCTCTGCACAAGGCTCGTTACCGATGCTGCCTTGAATCCGCCGCCGGCGGTATAGGCAACGATGACGATGGCGCTTATGATCATTGTGGGAACATAGTCATAGCCGAACAGGGTGCCGAAAAGCTTGCCGCAGGCGGAAAAGCCGGAGGCGGTGTAGGGAACATAGAAAACGATGATGGTGATGGCGCCCAGAAGCTCTATGAGCTTGGTGTCGTCGCGGAAGCGGCGGGAGATGTACTCAGGCAGAGTGAGTGCGTTCAGACGCACCGAGTAGCGGCGCAGACGCTTTGCAACGATGAGCCAGTTGAGATAGGTGCCTATCGCAAGACCGATGGCCGTCCAGCTCGCCTCAGCGACGCCGCAGAAGAATGCAAGTCCGGGGACGCCCATGAGCAGGTACGCGCTCATGTCCGAGGCCTCGGTGG
>CAVHZB010000039.1:0-5215 GCA_963640555.1 Phascolarctobacterium succinatutens | reverse complement strand
AAATAAGATAAGGTATTTGTCAATGGGAGATGTGTTCGTTCTCCCGATAGGATATGCCGTGCAGAAAAGCCGGAGCTACGAAACGCAGGAGCGCGCGATAGACGAGGAAAAGACGATATTGCGTCTGAAAGCGGACCTTGAAGCCGAGCTCAGGAGCAGGATAGGCGACGGCGAGATAGTTTCGCAGGAGTATTCTGTTTCAAAGGGCGAAAGCGAGCTAACCGTAACGCTAAGGGCACAGTGCACGGAGAACATTGCCAAGGAGTCAGCTCATGATTGAAAGAACAATAGAAGTTGAGAGAATGGAGCATGTCATAAGCGTGTTCGGGTCTTTTGACAGGAATTTGAGCATAATAGAGACCGAGCTCGGCGTAAAGGTGCTCGACCGCGAGAATAAGATACACATATGCGGTGATGAAGAGAGCGTCATGCTTGCGGAAAAGGCAATAAACGGACTTTTGACGCTTGCCGCACGCGGTGAGAATATTGATGCCCAGAGCGTCAGATATATCCTTAAGCTCGTTGCCGAGGGCAGAGAGTCCAAGATAAACGAGCTGGCAAGCGATGTTGTGTGCATAACGGCAAAGGGAAAGCCCGTAAAGGCAAAAACGCTCGGACAGAAGGCGTACTGCGACGCAATAGCCGGCAATACGATAACGCTCGGTATAGGACCCGCAGGCACCGGCAAGACCTATCTTGCGGTCGCGGCGGCGGTTGCGGCGTTCAGGGCGGAGCAGGTGAACCGTATAATCCTGACGCGTCCGGCAGTCGAAGCGGGCGAGCGTCTCGGCTTCCTGCCGGGAGATCTGCAAAGTAAGGTAGACCCGTATCTTCGCCCTCTGTACGATGCACTTTTTGATATGCTCGGCGCCGACACATATCAAAAATATATGGAGCGCGGCAACATAGAGGTCGCACCGCTTGCTTATATGCGAGGCAGAACGCTTGACGACAGCTTTATTATTCTCGACGAGGCACAAAACACATCACGCGAGCAGATGAAAATGTTCCTTACAAGAATAGGCTTCGGCTCAAAGGTGGTAATAACCGGCGATATAACGCAGATAGACCTTCCGGAGGACAAGGTCAGCGGACTTAAGGTCGCAATGAAGGTACTCGACGGAATAGAGGATATTGCCATATGCCGGCTTACCGGCGCCGATGTTGTCCGCCACAGGCTCGTTCAGAGGATAATTGAGGCATATGAGGTGTATGATAAGAAAAATCCGCCCGAACAGGTAAAAAAGAGCGGAATATATAAGAGGAAAAGATATGATAAAGCATGAGATATATGTAAGCCGCGAGAGAACCGGACTCGGGCATAATAATGCGGCGGCGCTCATAAAAAAAGCGGTCGGTATGGCTCTCGATGCCGAGAAGGTTGACAGACCCTGCCTTGTAAGCGTAATGCTTACCGACGATGCAGGGATCCGCGAAACAAACCGCGATTTCCGCGGGATAGACGCGGCGACCGATGTGCTGTCGTTTCCGTTAAACGAGCTTATCCCCGGCAGGTTTGACGCATCCGCCTGCGATACAGACCACTACACCGGAGCAGTGATGCTGGGTGATATGATGATCTCACTTGAGCGCTGTGCCGCTCAGGGGGAGGAGCTTGGTCACGGCTTTGACAGGGAGATATGCTACCTCACGGTACATAGCGTGCTGCATCTGCTCGGCTATGACCATATAGACGAGGGTGAGATGAAAAGACAAATGCGCACCCGCGAGAAGGAAATAATGGGGGATACATGATATGATAACCAAAACAGCGATGATAACCATATGCGGCAGACCGAATGTCGGTAAATCAACTCTTACAAACGCGCTTGTCGGCGAAAAGATCGCGATCGTTTCCAATAAGCCGCAGACCACGAGAAACCGCATAAGCGCGGTAGTCAATCGCGGCGATACACAGTTTGTTATAATCGACACTCCGGGCTTTCATAAGCCGCGTACCCGTTTAGGCGACTACATGGTCAATATCGTCAGGGAGAGCGTTGCGGATGTGGATGCCGTCATGCTGCTCGTCGAGCCGGCGGCGAATATCGGAAGACAGGAGCAGGAGCTCATTGCACGCATAAAGGAAACACGCGTTCCTGCGGTGCTTGTCATAAATAAGATAGATACAGTTGAAAAATCGCATCTTCTTGAGGTCATGGCACTTTATTCCGCCGCGCATGAATTTGACGCGATCATTCCCATGTCGGCAAAAAACGGTGAGGGGCTGGACGAGCTTCTGGATCAGCTTGAGCACTACGCCGCAGAGGGACCGCAGCTGTTTCCCGACGACATGATATGCGATCAGCCGGAAAAGCAGATATGCGCAGAGCTCGTGCGTGAAAAGCTGCTTCTGTGCCTTGATAAGGAAATACCGCACGGTACCGCCATTGAGGTCACCAAGTTCTCTGAGCGTGATAACGGCATAATAGATATGGATGTTACGATATTCTGTGAAAAGTCGAGCCACAAGGGAATTATAATCGGCAAGCAGGGCGCGATGCTCAAGAAGATAGGCGAGCTTGCCCGTGCGGATATAGAGGCATTCATGGGCACAAAGGTGTTTTTACAGACATGGGTCAAGGTAAAGGAAAACTGGCGCGACAGCACGGCCCAGCTTCGCAACTTCGGCTTCTCGGAATAATTAACCACTTATATACACTCGCTGCCGTCGGATACTAATACCGGAGGTAGTGTCATGCAGGATAATATCATGTGGCAGGTGTTTAAGGATACGGGCGACCCGCTCTGCTGGCTTATGTACAGAGCCGAGCGGGACAAGGATAAGGACACGGCGGGGGACAAGCCCCGACCGTCTGATTAAGCTGGGTACATATGTTCAAAACGACTAAAGCTCTAATATTGCGAGAGGTAAAATACAAGGAGGCCGACAGGATACTCACCGTTTTGACCGAGGATATGGGCAAAATGACGGCAAAGGCCCGCGGAGCTCTGCGCAAGGGCAGTAAAACTGCTGCCGCAACGCAGCTTTTGGCATTCTCCGAGCTCACGCTGCTTGAGAGAAACGGCTACTGGACGGTGTCCGAGGGCTCGACTATAGAGGAGTTCAAGGGACTTCGCAGCGATATCACTGCGCTGGCTCTGGCAAGCTATTTCGCTGAGTGCGCCGAGGCGCTTTCCGATGAATGTAACCCTGATCCGCTCATGCTTCAGCTCATACTTAACTGTCTTTTTGCGCTTTCAAACGAGCTGTACACTCAGGCACATATAAAGGCGGCTTTTGAGCTGCGCCTTATGGCGCTTGAGGGCTATGAGCCAAATCTGCTCTCGTGCTGCGTTTGCGGTCTGTCAGAGCCTGTTGAGCCGAGGTTCAGCCTGCAGAACGGCGTTATGTGCTGCCGCGAGTGCAATAGTGCGCAGCACGGCGCAAATATTGCTCTCTGCACGGATTCGCTTCGGGCAATGCGGTATATTATCTATGCTCCAGCACGAAAAATGCTTGCATTTTCACTCGGAGATGACGCGATGAAGCGCGTCTCAACGGCGGCTGAGGCATACCTGCTGACGCAAACCGAACGAAGATTCTCAACGCTTGACTACTGGAAACAGGTGAAATAATGGATTTCTACGAAAAATCAATGAACATACTCGAGCTGCCGGCGGTTCTGGAAATGCTGGCAGCCGAGGCTGTTACGGAGGGTGGCAAAACGGCTTGCCTTGCACTGCGCCCGAGCGATAACGAAAACGATGTAAGGACAAGGCTGTCGGAAACGACCGCCGCAAAGGATATGATGATCGTGCGCGGCAGCCCGTCACTTTCCGGAATAAAGGATATCCGACCGTCGCTGAACCGTGCGGATCTCGGCGGAAGCCTCAATACTGCGGAGCTTCTCAACATAGCGAGAGTGCTCCAGTGCGCAAGGCTCGTCAAGGGCTATATTGCAGATGAAAAGAGCGCAAAAACGAGCATTGACCACCTTTTTTATGCGCTTCAGGCAAACCGCTTCCTTGAAGAAAGGATCACCGGCTCTATCGTCGGAGAGGATGAGATAGCCGACAGTGCCTCGCCTGAGCTTGCGAATATCCGGCGAAAGATCCGTGCCGCCGGTGCGCGTGTGCGCGAGTGTCTGCAAAAAATCATATCATCTCCGTCCTATGCAAAGGTGCTGCAGGAGCCTATAATAACCATGCGCTCGGACAGATTCGTTGTACCGGTAAAGGCAGAATGCAAGGGCGCGATACAGGGACTTGTACACGATATATCAGCCTCCGGTGCTACGCTTTTTATTGAACCCATGGCTGCCGTAAAGGCAAATAACGAGCTGCGTGAGCTTGCCGCCAAGGAAAAAGCGGAGATAGAGCGTATCCTCGCCGAGCTTTCCGCCGAATGTGCCTCACATGCAGAGGATATATCGTCGGACTATGCATATCTCGTTATGCTCGATACCATATTCGCAAAGGCAAAGCTGTCATATAAGCTCAACGGAATTGAGCCTCAGCTCCGTGATAAGGGGATCGTTTTCCGCAGGGCGAGACATCCGCTGCTGCCTAAGGACACCGCCGTTCCCATAAGCCTTGAGCTCGGCGATAATTTTGACACGCTCATAATAACCGGACCGAATACCGGCGGCAAAACCGTAACGCTTAAAACCATAGGACTTTTGTGCATAATGGCTCAGTGCGGGCTGCATATCCCAGCCGACGACGGCAGCGGAGTACCGGTGTACAGAAATGTACTGGCGGATATAGGCGATGAGCAGTCGATAGAGCAGAATTTGTCGACATTCTCGGCACACATGACGAATATCGTGCATATTTTAGACGAGTGCGACGATTCCTCGCTCCTGCTCTTTGACGAGCTCGGTGCCGGTACCGACCCCACGGAGGGGGCGGCACTCGCCATCGCTATAATTGAGCATGCACGGCAGCTCGGCGCAAATGTGGCCGCGACAACGCACTATGCAGAGCTCAAGGTGTATGCGACGACGGAAAACGGTATTCAAAATGCATCGTGTGAGTTTGATGTGGAAACACTCAGTCCCACATACAGGCTGCTCGTGGGTATTCCGGGAAAATCAAATGCGTTTGCAATATCGGAGCGGCTGGGACTCAGCAAGGAGATAATAAACGATGCAAAATCCCGCATAGGTGTTCAGAATGCAAGCTTTGAGGCAACAATAGAAAAGCTTGAGCAGACCAGACTGCTGCTCGAACGCGACAGAGCCGAGGCTGCGGAAAAGCTCAGAGAAGCCAA
>CAVHZB010000038.1:0-10732 GCA_963640555.1 Phascolarctobacterium succinatutens | reverse complement strand
AAGCGCTCGACATCGCAGAGCAGGCGGCTTATCTCAAAGTGCTCCGAGCTGTCGAGATATTCTTCCGGTATCATGCGTCCTGCGCCGGTGTCCCGCATTTTTTAGTGATAGTGCATGAATTCTTCATGCGCAATGCAGACTGAGGACATGAGCTCTGCCGGGAACAGGCTGCCGTCGTGAGGCACATGGAAGAAAACATATCCGGGCTCGCTGCATTTGTTCCGACCGCCAAAGCTGTGTTTCATGCTTTTCGCTCCTTTTCTCTGCCGTAAAAAAGAGCGAAAAAAGCAGTCCCATCGTTCCGACAGGGCTGCTGGGAAATCCTATCGGTCAAGCTTTGGCACCTTACCGGCCTCGGTAGGTTGCCGTGCGGTCAACGAGCTTGTCTCTCGCGCACTCTTCATAGGCATTTCTATATTCATTTTTTGCTATGCCGTTATTATAACACAACCGAAACGATAATCAAGTTCAATATCAGCGCATCATGTATTATTTCCTTTTTTATTTATTGCTTTTCGGGTTCCCGGCATCTGTCGGAGGAAATACCAGTACATCGCTCCCGTTTTTTGTCATTTGCTTTGCTGCCCAGGCGTAGGCGCTCAGACTGTCCTCGACACGCTTTACATACCATCCGATTCCGGGCATCTGTCTCATCTGATCCAGCACCTTGTCTGATTCGGGCGTATCGTTTCCGATAAGAGCATATATTTCATTTTCCCGCTGTTCGCCCTCGTGAATTCTCTTTTTACGCTCATCCATGGCAAAATCTTCCCTTTTTATTCTGATTAATTACAGCACCCGCTTGAAGCTTTCGACCAGAGCGGTCACCTGATACCTGAGCAGCCATGTGGCATTGTTCCACTTGGGAATGTTTTTTACAGTATCCAGCAGAGGCATAAGATATTGCTCGGTGTCGGACACATAGGTGATCATCTTCTGCCGCGAAAATCCGTCCGCCATGCATGAAAGGTTGTTGCACCGATCTATGCATTTGACGAGCGATGCGAGCGCATTCCCGCTGATATTTTCATAATACAGCGGCTTGATCTTGTCTTTTTCGCTCTCATAGCTGTTGTAGGAAACGAGACGTACGGCCTCAAGCACCTGCGGAGAGACCTTCAGCTCATCGGCCTGCGTGTCAGTATCCTCAAGCACATCGTGAAGAAGAAGCGCTGCCAGCACATCATCCTCCTCTATACCCATAGCCAGCGCATGGCACGCGAGGGTCAGAGGGTGCGCGCGGTACGGTGCCCTTTCGACCAGACCTTCGCGGAACTGACCGTCGTGCTTTGCACGCATGAGCGGAAGCGCATCAAGGGTCTGTACAAGGCCCAGGCTCTGGGCTTTTGCCTTGATAAAGGTGTACATGCGCCCGGGATCGGAATACGGCGTGTGCAGGACCCATGCGGGACGCTCGGCGTCCATAAGTGCCGAGACAGAAGTGTTAAGTGCTTTTGCCAGCTCGGGTATTATTTTTGATTCGGGCATATTTGCATCCCTCTCCCACGCGCTTACCGCCTGAAATGTGACCCCGAGCTTTTCGGCAAGCTGTTCTTGAGTAAGGCCCGCGTTTTTCCGTGCTTTTGAAATGTTTTTTCCGAAATTCATGACCGCACCTCCCAAATTCAACTGTAGCTTAACATATATCGGAGCACATTGCCAGCGGCCGGGCGTTGAAAATCAGATTTCCTTCTCAAGCATGGCTTGAATACGATTTACCCTATTATGCCGGCGAGGATAAAAAGCAAAAGCCGAAAGTCCTTTAAAGCAAAGACTTTCGGCTTATTTCCTGGCACCCCCGGCGAGACTCGAACTCACTACCTTGCGCTTAGGAGGCGCACGCTCTATCCAGGTGAGCTACGGAGGCATAACAAGGTCATTTTAACTCACGGCAGCAAAATTGTCAACACCGGAAGATCACGGATCAGTTTCTTAACTTTCTGTTACATCTATTGACTTTAAAGCAAAAAAAGCCGATAATTATTTTGATATGCATTAATTTCAGGAGACACGCCTCATGCTCAAATTAAAAGGTATTACAAAGGATTACGCCGTCGGCGACGATACCGTTCACGCTCTGAAGGGTATCGACCTTGAGTTCCGCAAAAGCGAGTTTGTCGCCATTCTCGGTCACTCCGGCTGCGGCAAGACCACATTGCTGAACATAATCGGCGGGCTTGACCAGTACACGGAGGGCGACCTCATAATCAACGGCCGCTCCACAAAGGAATACTCCGACCGTGATTGGGACACCTACCGCAACCACTCCATCGGCTTTGTTTTTCAGTCGTATAACCTCATTCCGCATCAGACGGTGCTTGCAAATGTTGAGCTTGCACTTACTCTCTCCGGCGTCAGCAAGGCCGACCGGCGCAGGAGAGCCGTAAATGCGCTTGAACAGGTCGGGCTCGGCGATCAGCTCGGCAAAAAGCCGAATCAGATGTCCGGCGGTCAGATGCAGCGCGTCGCAATAGCACGCGCACTGGTAAACGACCCGGATATTCTCCTCGCCGACGAGCCCACCGGTGCACTCGATTCGGAAACGAGCGTGCAGATAATGGAGATACTCAAGGAGATCTCCAAGGATAAGCTCATCATCATGGTAACGCACAATCCCGAGCTTGCCGACAGCTATGCCTCGCGCATCATTCGCCTGCGCGACGGTCTCATAACCGGCGACACCATGCCGTACACCGCGCCCGATGACGATGTCTCCGAGCCCGTGCAGCGAAAGACCGCCATGAGCTACCTCACGGCGCTTTCGCTTTCGCTCAACAATCTTATGACCAAAAAAGGCCGCACCGTACTGACGGCGTTTGCCGGAAGCATCGGCATTATAGGCATTGCGCTGATACTCTCGATCTCCACCGGCGTTAATAACTACATAGACAAGGTTCAGGAGGACACGCTTTCGTCCTACCCGATAAGCATTCAGGCGGAAACGGTCGATATGTCGTCTCTCGTCACGAGTCTTATGGGCATAAATGCCGAGAATTCAGAAAACAAGCATGATAATGATGCCGTGTACGGCAACACCATCATGTACGAAATGATGAACACCATGACAAACGCCGAGGTGCAGAGCAACAATCTCAAGGCGTTGAAGGTTTTCCTCGACGAGCAGATGTCAAAGGACACAACGCTCAGCCAAAATGCGACAAGCGTTCAGTACACCTACGATCTGCCGATGAACCTCTACACCAAGGATGCCGACGGCAAGATCGTGAAATCCGATGTCATGTCGCTCATGAGCAAGATGCGCGCTGGCGTTATCGGTGAGGATGCCGAGCAATCGGTGAGCCAGTCGATGAACGACATGTTCTCCTCCTCCGGCATGAGCAGCACGCAGAGCCAATTTGTCGTGTGGCAGGAGATGCTGCCCGGCGATGACGAGCTCATAAGCCCGATGCTGCGGCAGCAGTACGATGTTTTGTACGGAAGCTGGCCGCAGAGCTATGACGAGGTCGTTCTGATAGTCGACGAGAATAACGAGGTCTCGGATATGGTGCTGTACGCGCTCGGACTCAAGTCCTCAAGTGAGATGGTCGCGGCTATGACCGGCTATATGACCGGAAACGAGGTAGACACCTCGAAGGTCGAGAGCTGGAGCTATGCCGATGTCTGCAAAAAAACATTCAGTCTCATTCTCCCTGCCGACTGCTGGCAGTATGACCCGGAGACCGGCGCCTATAAGGATATAAGCGCGGATCCTCTCGGCCTCAAAACCCTGTACAGCAACGGCATTGAGCTCAGGATAGTCGGCATCGTGCGTCAGAGCGCGGATGCAGTGTCCGGAATGATGACCGGTGCTATCGGGTACACAAACGCCCTGACAAAGTATGTCGTCGAGCAGACCGCTCAGAGTGAGCTTGTTAAAAAGCAGCTTGAGGATCCCAAGCACGATGTATTCACCGGTCTGCCGTTTAAGGATACCGATAAGGTGCTCACTGCCGACGAGATAAAGCAGACCGTTATAGATTACTGTGCCGGCATAGACGATGCGAAAAAGGCGGAGATATACATCGGTTATATGTCTACGGCGCCCGATGCGTATGTAAGCTCCGTAATAGACGAACAGCTCAGCGGACTTACAAGGAGCGATATTGAGCAAAAGGTGCTCGAGAGCTATCCGGAATACGCCGATATGCTTGCGGCGATGGATGATGATACACTGTTCGGCTACATGCGCGAGATGCTCAGTGCGCAGATAAAGCAGGCCTATGCCGAGCAGGTTAAGCAGCAGCTTGGTCAGCTCTCCACCTCTGCGTTAGCCTCCGCATTCGACAGCTGCTATTTCACCGAGGAGGGCTACAAGCTCATATATGACGAGTATATGCCCGAGACCTTCTCGAGCTCGAGCTATGAGCAAAACCTGCGTACCCTCGGCTATGTCGACCTCGATTCCCCTGCCGGAGTCAACATTTATGTTGCGACCTTCGCCGCCAAGGACGCCGTTGCCGCGGTGATTGAGGACTACAACAACAGCGTCGAGCCCGCCGATCAGATAAGCTACACCGACTATGTGGCGCTTATCATGAGCTCGGTAACGACGATAATCAATGTTATATCATATGTTCTTATCGCATTTGTCGCTATAAGCCTTATCGTTTCGAGCATTATGATCGGCATAATCACCTATATAAGCGTTCTTGAACGCACGAAGGAGATCGGTATTCTCCGCGCTATCGGTGCGTCGAAAAAAGACATTTCGAGTGTGTTTAACGCCGAGACCGTCATAGTCGGCTTCAGTGCCGGACTTATCGGCATTCTGGTAACGATGCTGCTGTGCGTCCCGATAAATGCCGTCGTCCATCGTCTTACCGGCATTTACTCGATAAACGCCGTGCTGCCGCCGGCTGCTGCGATCGTGCTTATAGCGATAAGCATGCTGCTGACAGTCATTGCGGGTCTTATACCGTCTAAGGTCGCAGCGAACAAAGATCCGGTGGTTGCACTGCGAACCGAATAACAGCATATGAACACCGCACTTCAGCGGTGTTCAGCGTGTAAAAAATCCCGTCCTCTCGGACGGGATTTTTCAGTGCAGAAATTGTATTTGAGGTTCATCTTTTTTACTGGCAGCTCAAAGATATAGCCTTTTCGGAACCGTTGCTTTTACCATTGTGGAACCTATTTGTTATTTTTAGAGAGCAAGGCTTCTATCTGTTTAATTTCGTTCTCCGGATTCCTGTACCACTCTGCGGAATGAAGCCGGTAAAGCTTCCATCCCTTATCTTTGAGGGTATTTGTAATCACGGTTTCTCTGTCCACCACATCAAAGCGCTTAAAATCGTCCAGCAATATTCCGAGCTGATACTTACTGCCGCCTTCTTCATTCGATACTACGGCAACATCGACCTTACACATACTGCTGCCGACATTCGTGTGCACCTCATGCCCTTTTTTATACAGTATTTCAGCCACATTTTCGCACATATCGGAACTTTTCTTGCTGTCAGCTGCTTCAATTTCTCTTGTATCAAGCCTCAGCTCGCCCTTGGCATATGACAAAAAGTCTCTGATATCCGCGACTCCTGCCTGGACATCATGTTCAAAGTCCTCAGGCTGCATTGATGTTACAACGATCATCCTCTTTTTTGCTCTCGTTATCATGACATTAAGTCGATTGCGCCCCTCCTTCTGTCCCATAGGACCGAAGTTTCGGGGCAGCTCTCCGTCGGCATTTCTTCCATATGTCATGGAGAGTATCGTAACATCCCATTCCTTACCTTGACACGATTCCAAATTCACAACATCAACGAGTCTGTCAAGCTGCTTGTAATTTAAGGCTTTCTCCTTCACTGCAACTCGTATCATCTCCCGTATCAGGTTCATCTGTTCAATACCGAATGTTATAATACCAACGGTTTCCTCCGTGTTTTCCGGAAGCTGCTCATATATTTCACCTACAAGCTCAACCGTCTTTTTAGCTTCGGCTTCATTTGTGCGCTTTCCGCCGCGATCATAAATGCCATCAGCAAATACATACTCAACCCCTTTAAGGGTCGTGTCAGGACTCGGGAAGCTGTTGATTTCATTGTCCGGGAGCCTTGCTGTTTTTGCTCCAAAATAAGCAAAAGCCGCTGTTTTCTCAGCTTGAAAACAGTGGCTTTTTGACAGGCTCAGATATAAGCCGCTTTTGCCCTTTGCTCTTTATTCTCCGTAGATCCTATCGTCGAACGCATCCATGAAAAATTGCCTGAGCGGTTCAAAGCTCCGCACTGCGGTCCCAGATGCCTCTGCAAATGTGTCGAGATCGCGCAGGTCATCGGGTGTGAACGAGTATTCGGTCAGATAGAATTTATACTTCAGCCACTCGGCGGCAGGGTGCTCCGCTTCAAACCCGCGCGGCACTCGCTTGAGCGTTTCACCGTACACCGTGAGCGAGTTCTGCTCGACGATGGAGTTGAGCTCCTCATAGTTGTATGTGATATACTCGCGCAGGCGATTCAGCTGCTTTGTCTCCCATGGCCATGCGCCCGTTTCAAGAATACAGCGGTCGAAGCTTATGTGCAGGTAGTACGAAAGCGGCAGAAAATCCTTTTTGTGCGGCGACAGATACGCCCTGAACGCCGGATTATACGGAGTCTTGTTCTTGCTGTAGCGCATATCGCGCGGGATGCGGTACATGAAGTTCTTGGGGTTTTCAAAAAGCAGCGTATCCCCTATCGCCGGAGCTTCCTTTGCCAGAACAAATTTCATCACATCCAGCACCATGAGGAAATCCTCCTGTGCCTGCTCGTATTCGCGGTGGTTATCGTGAAACCATGTGCGGTCGTTATTCTTGCTCAGCGCCTCGGTATAGCTGAGCATTCTGCTAAAATCCATCAGAAAAGTCCCGTTATCCTTCCGTTATCATCTATATCAATGCCTTCGGCTGCCGGATGCTTCGGAAGTCCGGGCATTGTCATTATATTTCCGGTCAGAGCCACGATAAAGCCCGCTCCGGCACTGACCTTCATACCGCGCACGGTTATCGTGAAGCCGTCGGGCGCGCCAAGAATATCGGGGTCGTCCGTAAAGCTGCTCTGTGTTTTTGCTATACACACCGGCAGTCTGCCAAAGCCGAGCCTTGTAAGGTGCTCCGCCTGCCGCCGCGCCTCCGGAGTGAGAATGACTCCTGCCCCGCCATACACTCTTTTGACAACGGTGCCGAGCTTATCCTCTATGCTGCCGTCGAGCTCATAGCTGTACGAAAACCGTGAGTTGTCCTCCCGGCACAGCTTTACCACCGCCTCGGCGAGCTCTGCTCCGCCCTTGCCGCCCTCGGCCCAGACATCTGACAGCACAAGCTCAACACCGAGCTGCGCACATCTGTCGCTTACGAGCTTCACCTCGGCACCGGTATCCGTCGGGAAACGGTTGAGCGCCACGACGCATGGGAGGCGGTACACATTTTTGATGTTGGAAACATGGCGCAGCAGGTTCGGCAAGCCGTTTTCGAGTGCGGCAAGTTCCTCTCTGCCGAGCTCGTCTTTTTTCAGTCCTCCGTGCATTTTGAGTGCGCGCACGGTCGCTACCACCACCACTGCCGACGGTGTGAGCCCTGCGGTACGGCATTTTATGTCCAAGAACTTTTCCGCACCGAGATCGGCGCCGAAGCCCGCCTCGGTAACGGCATAATCGGCAAACCTGAGCGCCATGCGGGTTGCGAGAACCGAGCTGCAGCCGTGGGCAATGTTCGCAAACGGTCCGCCGTGCACGAAGGCCGGCGTACCCTCAAGCGTCTGCACGAGGTTAGGCTTTATCGCATCCTTCAGAAGCGCCGCCATCGCGCCCGCCGCCTTGAGCTGGCGGCAGGTCACGGGTCTGTTATCCTCGTCGTAGCCGACGATTATGTCTCCGAGCCGTCTTTTGAGGTCGGCGGCTGACTCGGCAAGGCAGAGTATCGCCATTATCTCGCTGGCAACCGTGATGTCAAAGCCGTCGTCGCGCTCCACGCCGTTTGCACTGCCTCCGAGCCCGTCGCGGATAAATCTGAGCTGGCGGTCGTTCATGTCCACACAACGCCGCCATGTTATGCGCGTCGGGTCGAGCCTGAGCTCATTACCCTGCTTTATGTGATTATCTATTATCGCGGCAAGCAGATTATTAGCCGCGCCTATTGCGTGTATATCTCCGGTGAAATGCAGGTTTATGTCCTCCATCGGCACTATCTGCGCATATCCCCCGCCGCAGGCACCGCCCTTTATGCCGAACACAGGTCCGAGAGACGGCTCGCGCAGTGCGGCGGCGGCGTTTTTACCGATATAACGCAGCGCATCGGCAAGTCCGATCGCGGTGGTCGTTTTTCCTTCGCCCGCCGGAGTCGGCGTTATGGCGGTGACGAGTATCAGTTTACCGTCTCTCGCAGCACCGGTGCCGAGGCAGCTCAAGTCGATTTTCGCCTTATACCTGCCGTAGTTTTCAAGGCAGCACCTGTCTATATTTATCTTTGCCGCGATGTTCTCGATCGGGCTCATGCGGCAGCTCTGCGCTATTTCAAGGTCTGTATGTCTGTCCATCCGTACCCTCCTTTATGCGTAAGTTTATTATTTTAGCATTATAGCACAAACCTCGCCGGTTTGGTACTCAAGCAGTAAAAAAAGCTCAGACTCGCGAGAGCCTGAGCGATTCCGTATAATTTATTTGCCCGAGTAGTCGCGGAACAGGAAGGTCATTGCCTGACCGCGTGTGCAGCCGGCATCCGGGGCAAAGGTGTTGCCGCCCATTCCGTTTGTGATGTTGCTTCTTACAGCCCATGCAACGGCATTGTAGTAATAAGCGCTCTCGGAAACATCGTCAAATCCGATGTTGTCTGCCTTTACAACATAGCTGCCTGCCATGCGCCACAGGAAGGCCACGACCTGGCAGCGGGTTACTGTGGCATCCGGAGCGAAGTGAGCTGCATCAACGCCATCGGTAACGCCTTCAGAGGCCGCCCAGATGACCGCATCGTAGTAGTAAGCGCCTTTTTTTACATCCGCAAACGGATTGCTGTAGTCGTCAACGTTCTCGCTTCCGGCAAGACGCCAGAGGAAGGTGACGAGCTGACCGCGGGTGCAGGTGCTGTCAGGCATGAATTTGCCGCCGCCCATGCCTTCCGTTATTTCGTTTGCTACTGCCCACATGACCGGATCGTAATAGTACAGAGTGGGGTTTGCAACATCGTCAAACAGAGTGCAGTTGAAGTGGATCTCGGTGTTGCTCAAGACACCTGCACGCTCTCCGCCTATCTCTTTCCACTGCTCCTCGGTGCCGCCAATGTAAACATCATTCAGCGAATTTGCCGAAGTTCCGCTGTCAAGCGCATTGCTGCCGATGGACTTGAGGCTTTTGGGCAGATATGCGCTCTCGAGCTTATGCAGTCCCGCGAATGCGCGCATACCAAGGCTTTCAACGCCCTCGTTGACAACGACCGATTTTGCATTGCTGCAATAGGCAAACGCCCAATCGCTGACGGTTTTTACATTGCCGGGTATTACTATATCAATCAGTCCGCTGAACTCAAAAGCCGCGTCGCCTATCTCGGTGACGCTGTCGGGTATGCTGACAGCCTCAAGCTTGCCGCAGCCGGCAAATGCAAGGTTGCCGATCTTAACCAGTGTTGATGGGAAGGTCACATTGGTCAGCCCCGTACAGTTTTCAAACGCGCTAACACCGATAGCCGTAACGCCATCGCCGATTACAATGCTCTTGATAGCTTTCGTATCCCACGGCGCACCGTCACCGTAGTCGTACATTGCGCCCTTGCCGCTTACGGTCAGAGTGCCGTTTGCATCGATCTTCCATGTAAGGTTGTCTCCACATGTTCCGGAAGCTGCTCCATCCGCCAGTGCGGACACCGGCAGCAGGCATATCACCATCAGCACCGCCAGCGCGAGGCTAATTAATCTTTTTCTCATTTTATCCTCCTGTTTTTTGTTGTCGTGTTTACATAATATCACATATTGCCCACAGCGGCAAGCACGGCATTGTGCACAATTTTAGATAGCAGTATTTGGACACAGTGCACTTACCGTGAATTATCGAGCCCTTAAAAAAACATAAAAACAGCCAGTGTCAAAATGCCGCAAAGCATTGGTTTAACAGTGATAAGGAACTAATTCAAACTCATTACTGTTAGCCGATGGATTCAAGTGTGCAAGAACCGCAAACGGCAAGATAACCTCCTGTTTTCTAAAGAAACGGGAGGTTCAGCCTGTCAAAGAAGTATTTCTAAATATTCCTGTTTCCGGTATAACAAAAGAAACGGAGGTGTTTTCATGGAAGGCTGGAAAAGAGATGGGCGAAAAGATGTCGTCATGGTAGATCTGGACGCACTTGTGCCGAAGGATCATCTGCTGCGAAAGATCGAGCAAGTCATGGATTACGACTGGCTGTACGAGCGTCTTGACCCGTACTACTGCCACGACAACGGTCGGCCGGGAACAGACCCCGTGGTACTCATCAAGATGGTACTCATCCAGCACCTGTTCGGCATACCCTCGCTCCGGCAGACATATCGAGAGATACAGGACACACTTTCCTACCGTTGGTTCCTCGGCTACAGTCTGTTGGACAATATCCCGCACTTTGCGACAGTCAGCTACGCCTTCTGCAGTCTGAACCACGGGCACTGCCCGTGGTTTTCGGGGAGACAATAAAAACAGCCCCACTTGGTGGGGCCGCTCGTAAGGGCTTTGCGGTCGGCAGACCGTTTCGGCGCGCCTTAAGGCGCCGCCAACAGCATGCCCTTATAGGGCTGGTGCAT
>CAVHZB010000037.1:10494-17275 GCA_963640555.1 Phascolarctobacterium succinatutens | reverse complement strand
TGCACTTGAAAAAACGGCGGCATGTGTTATTATTGTAACATAAGGAGGGGACGACTATGGAAATTTCATTAAAAACCGGCGCCGCAGCCGCTGCAAAATACACGGGTGTGCTGCTCGATTTTCTCGATAAGACCGGAACAAAGCTCAGACCGCTTGCCCGCATACCCATTATAGGTGACACCGTCGGCGATGTTCAGGATCTCGTGTCCATGCTGCACGACTATTACCACGGCAAATACAGAAAGGTCCCTGCCGCAGTCATACTCGGAACTGCGCTGATCGCTGCGTATCTCGTCAGCCCGATAGACCTCGTTCCGGACAATGTGCCGCTTCTGGGCTTTATAGACGATGCGCTCATCATAAACCTCGTCATCCAGCTCTGCATTGATAAGGAGCTGGAGCGCTACCGCGCATGGCGCGCACAGCAGGAAGAATAATGTAAAACGGGAAATGCAATAATGTAATAAAAATCGGGGCAGCCAGCGGATGGCTGCCCCGATTTTTACTTTTGCTCCGTAACGGCTGCTGACGCAGAGGTGCTTTCACTTGTCCTTCAGATAATTTGTCAGCAGCTCGTGCATAAGCTCATCCCGGTCGATCCTGCATATCAGACTTCTTGCACTGTTGTAGTTCGTGATGTATGTCGGGTCCTCGGAAAGAATGTAACCGACAAGCTGGTTTATGGGGTCATAGCCCTTGACCTTCAGAGAATTGTACACCGACGACAGAATCTCGCGCATTTCAGTCTTGCTGTCAACGACAGCAAATTTTCTCGTTATGTCTTCCATAATTGATCACTCCCCGGTAAAAAATATCTGGTGCCATTATAACCAGTTTATTCGCAGTTGTAAAGCGGATATGCAAAAATCACTATCAACTTTGCCCCGGATTCAGCGCATGACCGCTCCGAAATCGCGTTCGAGAGCAGCGAGAACGGACTTCATGGTATCCTCGGCGTGCTCGTCGGTCAGGGTCTGATCGTCGGCTCTGAGCGTGAGCGAGAATGCAACGGATTTTTTGCCCTGAGCAATATGCGAGCCGGTGTATATGTCAAACAGCGTGCAGTCCTTGAGGTACTTACCGCCGGCGGACATGATGCAGCCGATGAGCTTTGCTACCGGGATAGCCTTGTCGCAGACAACGGCAATATCGCGGGTAACGGCAGGGAACTTGGGCAGCGGCTTATAGACCGGGTCACTGCCGCTTGCGGTCATGAGCTTTTCGAGCGACAGCTCTGCGCAATAGAACTCGGCGTCAACGCCGTAGTTTGCAGCCACCAGCGGGTGGATCTGACCGAACACGCCGATGAGCTCGTCTCCTGCATACACCTCGGCGCAGCGCCCGGGATGGTATGAGGGATTTGCGGAGCAGGCTTCGTAGCGGATATTTTCGACCCGCAGATCGCGCAGTATCGCCTCGATAAGCCCCTTTACCGTGAAGAAGCTCACATTCGCACCGTATGTGCCAAGCGAAAGGTACTTTTTCTCTATCGCAAGACCGTCCTTGCCGCCGAGACGGTAGGTCCTGCCGAGCTCATAGAGCCTGACCTCCTTGTTGCGGTAGTTATAGTTGCGCGTGAGTATCTCAAGCATGGAGGGCAGAGTGGTGGTACGCATTATCGAGGTATCCTCGCCGAGCGGATTGAGTATCCTGAAGCTCTCACGGTCGGGTGAATCGGCGGGCATACGGATCTTGTCGTAGTAGGTGGGGGATATAAACGAGTAAGTGATTATCTCGTCATAGCCGGCTGCGCGGCACAGTGCGCCGAGCCTCTGCTCCATGAGCTGCTCGTCGGAGTAGCCGCCGAGGGTGCTCTCGCCGGAGACCAGCGTGCAGGGGATGTTGTTGTAGCCGTAGAAGCGGGCGACCTCCTCGGCAAGGTCGGAGTAGTGTGAAACATCGCCTCTCCACGAGGGAACGCTTATCGTTTCACCGTCAACGCCGAACTGGAGGCTGCGGAGAATGTCCTGCATCGTCCCGGCGGAGATGTCGGTGCCGAGCAGGGCGTTTATCTTGTCGGGACGCAGACTGAGCACGGTGGGCTCGGGGATACTGTTTACGATATCTATAACGCCGTCAACGACCTCGCCTGCACCGAGAAGCTCGACGAGCTCACAGGCACGGTCAACTGCCGGAAGCGTGTTCAGCGGATCAAGACCCTTTTCAAACTTTGCCGATGCCTCAGTCCGCATACCCAGCGACAGCGCACCCTTGCGGATGCAGGTGCCGTCGAAGTTGGCAGACTCGAAAACGACATCCACGGTATCTGAAACTATCTCGCTGTTTTCGCCGCCCATGATGCCGGCAAGTCCGACCGCACGGGTGTCGTCGGCGATAACGAGAATGCTGGAGCTTAGCTTCCTTACATTGCCGTCGAGAGTGGTGAGCTCCTCACCGTCGGCGGCTCTGCGCACGATTATCTTGCCGCCCTTTACATAGCGGTAGTCAAACGCATGCATCGGCTGGCCGTATTCCATCATGACATAGTTCGTTATATCAACGATATTGTTTATGGGCCTTACACCCATTGCGCGCAGTCTCTCACGCATCCACTTGGGCGAGGGCGCTATCTTTACATTGCGTACCATGCGCGCGGTATATCTCGGGCAGAGGTCCGCTGCGGGCACCTCGACGGTCAAAAGCTCGCTCAGACTGCCGTCTGCGCCGCCCTTTACAACGGGTGTGTGCGTTTTGAGCTCCTTGCCAAAGGTCGCCGCGGCCTCTCGCGCAAGACCGATGACCGACAGGCAGTCGGGACGGTTCGGGGTTATCTCGAACTCGATAACATGGTCGTCGGCACCGATTATGGGCTTGATATCGTCGCCCGGTGCAATGCCGTCCTCATGCAGGATGAATATGCCGTCGGCTATGCAATGCGGGAACTCCGCCTGCTGAGCGTGCAGATCATCGAGCGTGCAGATGCGCTCTGCATTGGCGTTGTATGCCACGGTGTCACCCGCGTGGATATTCTGGCAGGCAGTCACAACGGTGCGCTTTTCGCCTCCGAGATCAAGGGTTACGCTCCAGAGGTTAACGCCGGCATTTTCGACGGCGGTGACGCCGGCAGCGATGACGGCTCCGAAGATCCTGTCTCCGGCGGCTATATCCGCAGGGATGGAGGGCTTATCCTTATCCAGCGGGTGGTAATCGTTAAGGAGTGCTGCCGCGGTGATAACGGCATAGGGGAAATCGCGCTCGTCGAGCCTGAGCTCGGAAAGCGAGCAGAGCATGCCGTTTGACATCACGCCTCTGAGCTTGCCCTTGCTTATCTTCTTGCCGCCGGGCAGCATCGAGTTATGCAGCGCCGCCGGAACGAGGTCGCCCTCGTGTACATTCCATGCGCCGGTAACTATCTGCACGGGCTCATCCGCGCCGATGTCCATGCCGCATATCCACATATGATCCGAGTCGGGATGCTTTTCCATGGAAAGTACCCTGCCGACAAGAACATTTTTTATCTCGGCGCCCAGGTCCGCATAGGTCTCAACCTTGGAGCCGGAGAGGGTCATTGCCTCTGAAAATTCATGGTCATTAATATCACTGACGGAAACGCCGTCAACAAACTCGCAAAGCCATTTTCTGCTTAAATTCATTTCTTATTCCTCCCATCAGAACTGTTCCAGGAAGCGGACATCGTTTTCAAATATCAGACGCAGGTCGGAGATCTTGAAGCGGCGCATCGCAAGCCGCTCAAGCCCCATGCCGAATGCCCAGCCGGTGTATTCCTCGCTGTCGATGCCGCTCATTTCAAGCACCTTGGGGTGGATCATACCGGCACCGAGTACCTCTATCCAGCCCTCGCCCTTGCAGGTGGGACAGCCCTTGCCGCCGCACTTGTGGCACTGGACATCCATCTCGCAGCTCGGCTCGGTGAACGGGAAGTGGTGGGGTCTGAATCTCGTTACGGTGCCCTCACCGAACAGCTCCTGCATTACGAGATTGAGAGTGCCCTTGAGGTCTGCCATGGTGACATTCCTGTCTATGACCATGCCCTCGACCTGATGGAACATGGGCGAGTGGGTCGCATCCACCTCATCCTTGCGGTAAACTCTGCCGGGTGCAACGATGCGGATGGGAAGCGGCATTGTCTCCATTGCGCGCACCTGCATGGGACTCGTCTGCGAGCGAAGCATCACGCGGCTGTCGGTGTCGAAATAGAATGTATCCGACCAGTCGCGTGAGGGGTGCCCCTCCTCTGCGTTGAGCTTGTCGAAGTTATAGCTTGCAAGCTCCACCTCGGGACCGTCGAGCACGGTAAAGCCCATGCCGACGAATATATCCTTTATCTCGTCAAGCGCCTTGTACATAGGATGCTTGTGACCGATGCGTATATCCTCGCCGGGAACGGTGACATCGACTGCCTCAAGCTCAAGGCGTGCCTCAAGCGCTGCCGCTTCGAGCTTTTCGCGGGTCTGGTCTATTGCCTGCTCGAGCTCTGCGCGGATCTGGTTTGCAAGCTGCCCCATAACGGGGCGCTCCTGTGCGGAGAGCTTGCCCATCTGCTTGAGAATAGCGGTGAGCTCGCCCTTTTTGCCGAGATATTTTACTCTGAGTGCGTCAAGACTCTCGGGACTGTCAGCGTTGAGAATTGCCGTTACTGCACTTTCTCTGAGCTGGTTCATGAGTGCTTTCATTGTGTCTCTCCTTATCGTTAGAACATAAAATAAACATAAAAAAACAGCCTTACGCCCCACTGGGACGAAAGACCATGCTTCCGCGGTACCACCCTGATTCGATGTTTATCGCACTTGCCGGTTATAACGGAACCGCCGCCGGTGATTGGCCGGAGCTCGGCGGGCGAACCGAATATCAGCATCACGGGCGGCTTGCAGCCGGCGACCGCCGTTCTCTGAGTGATGCAAACGATATTATTTTCCCGCTTCAAAGCCTGTTACCCTGATATTAAATCCCACATTTAATTAAATGTCAAGAGTAAATTTTAATAATATACGGCAAAGCCGATGAATAGGATTAGACATACCGGATCTCACGGAGGCTGCTGTATGAAAAAGATCGTGCCGCTTATAATGAGTCTTATAGTGCTGCTGTGCGCCTGCGCCGACACCGGACAGGAGCGGTTTGCAGAGTTTGTAAAGCGTACGGCGGAGGCGGAGAATATATCGTTTACTGCCGAGGTCAGAACGGAGTATGACGATAAAACGGCGGTATTTAAGCTCGGATACGAGCAGAACGCCGATGCTGCCTCGGTCGAGGTCATAGAGCCCGAAATGCTTACCGGCATAAAGGCGCGGCTGAAGGATGACGGTCTGAGCCTCGAATACGACGGTGCGATGCTCGATATCGGAACGCTCGACGATGCCGAGCTCAGCCCCATGTCGGCGCTGCCGCTGCTGGCGCGTGCGCTTACGGATGCGCACACGGAGATGACATGGGTCGAGGGAGACAACATAGCGGCGCGCCTCGTGCCCTCGGACGATTATCTCGTAACGGTCTGGATAAGCTCAGAGCTCGCTCCTATAAGCGCCGAGATAAGCTATAAGGAAAAGACCGTCGTGTTCATTGATATTTCCGACTGGAGCATAGGCTGAATAAAAATCACGCTGCCGTGGGAGAATATAGTCAGCGCACTACATAGGATGTAGCGGGCGACTATGATCCCGGAGTGTGAATCAAATTGAGTATAGTCAAGCGCGGAGATATTTTTTACGCAGACCTGAGCCCGGTCGTGGGCTCCGAGCAGGGCGGTATGCGCCCGGTGCTCATCGTTCAGAACGATACCGGCAATAAGCACAGCCCAACGGTCATCGCCGCAGCCATAACCAGTCAGACAGGCAAAGCACGGCTGCCGACACATATAGAGCTGAATGCGCAGAGCGTGGGGCTTTCGCGTGACAGTGTCATTCTGCTTGAGCAGATACGCACCATCGACAAATCGCGCCTGCGCGAGCGCATGGGCAAGCTCGATGAGGGAACCATGAACAAGGTGGACAATGCCATTGCCGTGAGCTTCGGACTTTAAGCCGAGCCGACCGACGAAAAATTTGCTCCCCGGGCGGAGGCTCGGGGAGCGGCTGTATAAAGGAACAGATAAATGGAATATCCGATCTACATAGAGGGGGAAAAATGCGGCAGCCTTACGGTGTCCGCAGAGGGACTCATGACCGTCATACACGCAAAATGCGCGCTTGCACCGCGAAGACCCGTGCGCTTATATATCTATGGCGCGGGCAAGAGCGCACTTCTGGGAACGCTCCAGCCCTCCGGCAACAGTATGACGCTGCATCGCAAATTCAGCCGCAGTGATCTGAAAAAGCTGCCGGAAGCGATAGAATACGCAGCCGATGCGCCGACAGAGCCTGCCGGTCAAGCTGCGGACACCGTGTGGCAGAGAAGCACAATGGGCTGCCTTACGAGCAAAAATGAGCTTGCCATACCCGCCGATGCACGCAGACTCGGCGCGGTGACGGACAGGCTGAGGGAAATAGAAGGCACGACCTATATCATATTTAAAAGAAATTTGTGATATATGTGGAAATCCTCCGCGATGTGTGTTAATATAACAGCACTATCAACAAAATGCTGGAGGTGCCGGTCATGCTGATGACTGATATTATAGTAAAAAAGCGCGATGGGGGAAAGCTTGACGCGGACGAGATAAAGTTCGTCGTGGACGGCTACACAAGGGGCGATATTCCCGACTATCAGATGTCGGCACTTTTGATGGCTATCCTGCTGCGCGGCATGGACAGGGAGGAAACGCTTGAGCTCACAATGGCGATGCGCGATTCCGGCGAAACACTGGATCTGAGCGCCATAAGGG
>CAVHZB010000037.1:9376-10484 GCA_963640555.1 Phascolarctobacterium succinatutens | reverse complement strand
AAGGGGAGTTAAGGCGGATAAGCATTCCACCGGCGGCGTCGGCGACAAGACCTCGCTCATCCTGTGCCCCATGGTCGCGGCGCAGGGCGTCAAGATAGCGAAGATGTCCGGCAGGGGACTGGGACACACGGGTGGCACCATCGACAAGCTCGAGAGCTTTCCCGGCTTTAACACCGGTATTTCCGAGGAAAAATTTATTTCCAATGTGAACAAATTCGGTATTGCCATTGCCGGTCAGACCGCCGATCTCGACCCTGCGGACAAAAAGATGTACGCTTTGCGCGATGTCACCGGAACGGTGCCGAGCATACCTCTCATCGTAAGCTCCATAATGAGCAAGAAGCTGGCGTCAGGTGCCGATGTAATAGTTCTCGATGTAAAATCCGGCAGCGGTTCGTTTATGAAAACCGTAGAGGATGCGCGTAAGCTTGCGGAAAGCCTTACCGCAGTCGGAAAGCTTGCAGGAAAGAAGACGGTCGCCGTAATAACCGATATGGATGAGCCCCTCGGCAGCGCCATAGGCAATGCGCTTGAGGTCAAGGAGGCTATCGAGGTGCTGCGCGGTGAGAAGAAAGGTGAGCTGCTCGAGCTGTGCCTGACCCTCGGCACCTGTATACTCACCGAAGCGGGCATAGCCGAGAATGATGCCGAGGCGCGCAGGATGCTCGAAAGAGGCATCGAGGACGGCTCCGCGCTCAACAAGCTTGCCGAGCTCGTTGAAGGTCAGGAGGGCGATAAGCGCGCAGTTTATGATACATCGCTGCTGCCCGCTGCACCGGTGCAGTATGAGGCGGCCTGCAGCCGCTCGGGCTATGTAAAGCATATTAGTGCCGACGAGGTGGGGCTCGTGTCCATGCATCTCGGCGGCGGCAGAGCCACAAAGGAGAGTGTTATCGACCTGTCTGTCGGTATTATCCTCAAAAAGAAGGTCGGAGACAAGGTGAGGGCGGGCGAGAGCCTTGCGACTATCCATGCACGGAGCCTCGAAGCGGCGGAGAGGGCAGCCGAAATGCTGGATTCCTGTTACAAGCTAACTGACAGCCCGGTCGAAAAGCCTGCGTTTATAAAAGGTATAATCAGATAAAAAAAGAACCCAAACGGGTTCTTT
>CAVHZB010000037.1:0-9366 GCA_963640555.1 Phascolarctobacterium succinatutens | reverse complement strand
GGTTCTTTTTTGACACGCTGTAAAAAACGCCACATTTTTTGTGAAAATAAATTTTCACGAAAAATCTCGCTGCACTCGTCAAAACGCCTGATGAATCAGGCGTTTTTAATTTACTAAAGCAATAATGATCGCGGCGAGCGCCATTATAAGCCCGAAGCATATCTCGCCTGCCCATATCGGGCGGAGCTGCGATTCGGATATCTCCATTCCGCGGCTGTGCGGCTTTCCACGCTCCGGCTCTGGCTGCTCGGGTATCTCCGGAGTGTCCTCAAGCTCGTCGAGGATATCATCTTCACCGTCGTTTTCCTCAGCGGCCGGTACGGACTCCCGCTCATCGTCTGCGCGGGGCTTTCTGATTTTTATTTCGGGTATCTTGAATTTCATAGTATCACCTGAAAAACGGCGGGCACGAGCGCCCGCCGTTTATTATCACAAATTACTCAGCCTCAGCCAGAGCCTTTGCTTCCTCAATGACCTTCTGCTGGACATTGCCGGGAGCCTCCTCGTAGCGGATGAACTTGCAGGTGAACGAGCCGCGTCCCTGAGTCATGGAACGCAGGTCGATGGTGTAGGAGCTCATCTCTGCCATGGGGACCTCAGCCTCGACCGTCTGCATACCTTCCTCGGCGTTCATGCCGAGAACGGTGCCGCGGCGCTTGGAGGAAATGTCGGACATTATATCGCCGAGGTTTGCGTCGGGGATGGTTACCTGAAGCAGACCGATAGGCTCGAGAATGGTGGGCTTTGCCTTGGGGATGCCGTCCTGATAAGCAAGACGAGCGGCGGTCTGGAATGCCATATCGTTCGAGTCAACGGGATGGTAGGAGCCGTCGTACAGAGTAGCCTTCAGACCGACGAGCGGGTAGCCGGCGAGAACACCCTTGGTCACCGCGTTGCGCAGACCCTTTTCGACGGACGGGAAGAAGTTTTTGGGAACGGAGCCGCCGAATACTTCCTCTGCGAAGATCATTTCGTCCTGCTCGTCCTGCGGCTCGAAGCGGATCCAAACATCACCGAACTGACCGGAACCGCCGGACTGCTTCTTGTGACGGCCGTGAGCCTCGACCTTACCCTTGATCTTCTCACGGTAAGCGACGCGGGCGGGCTTGAGCTCGGTCTCAACACCAAAGCGGCTCTTGAGCTTTGCGCACAGAACATCGACCTGAATATCGCCTGCGCCGGAGATGACCATCTGATGAGTCTCGGCGTTGTTGACGAGAGTGAAGGAAACATCCTCCTCGTTGAGCCTTGCAAGACCGCCGGCGACCTTATCGTCCTGACCCTTGGTCTTGGGGGAGATGGCCATGGAATAGCAGGGATCGGGCATGACCAGAGCGGGCAGCTCGACCTCGTTCTTGGGGTCGCAGACCGTGTCACCGGTCTTCCACTCCATCTTGCCGACGGCGACTATATCACCGCAGCAGGCTTCCTTGACCTCGGTGGTCTTCTTGCCGCAGACGGTATAGAGTCTGCCGAGCTTGTCGGTGCTGGAGGCGCGGACATTGCGCAGAGAAAGGTCGGAGGTTATCTTGCCGGAAACGACCTTCACGAAGCTGTACTTGCCGAACTGGTCGGAAACGGTTTTGAAAACAAAGCCGCAAACGGGCTCTGCGGATCTATCCTCGGGAGCGGGAACATAATCGCACACGGCCTGCATGACGGCCTCGGTGCCGATGTTGGACATTGCCGCGCCGCAGACGACGGGAACGACGCTGCGCTCGGCAAGACCTGCCTTGAGACCCTCGACGATCTCATCGTCGGTAAGCTCCATGGTGTCAAGGAACTTCTCCATGAGCTCCTCGGTCACTGCCGCAGCCTCCATGAGCTCCATGCGCATTTCCTCTGCCTTGTCAGCATCGGCGGCGGGGACGGCGACCTTGGAGGTCTTGCCTCCGTTGGTCTGGTAAGCGGTGTTGTGAACAAGGTCGATGATGCCGGTGCCGTCGGACATGGGGATCATGACCGGACAGACGCTTGCACCGTATTTCTCCTTAAGAGCCGTCAGAACACTATAGTAGTCGCCGTGCTCCTCATCCAGCTTGGAGATGTAGAACATTGCGGGAACGCCGGCAGCCTTGAGGTATTTCCAGCTTCTCTCCGCACCGACGGTGATGCCGTCCTTGGCGGAGCAGAAGATAATGCCTGCCTCAACAACGCGGATAGCGGCGAGGACATCGCCCGCGAAGTCAAAATATCCGGGGCAGTCGAGCACATTGATCTTGCAGCCGCCGAAGCTTACGGGAGCGACGGAGGTCGCAATGGTTATCTGGCGCTTGATCTCCTCAGCGTCGTAGTCGCAGACGGTGTTGCCGTCGGTGACCTTGCCCATGCGGTCGATAGCGCCGGTAGTAAACAGCATGCTTTCAGCAAGACTGGTCTTACCGCTGTTGCCGTGACCCATGAAGCAGATGTTTCTTATGTTCTTGGTTTCGTAGCTCATGTGTTGCTTTCCTCTCTAAAGATATATTAATATTAAAATTTATAGTTAACCGGATTGATTATACACTACTTAAAAAACAAGCGCAACATTTTTTTATGACGCAAACGCCAGCACGACCGAAATGAGCAGCCAAACGAGCATATATGTCAGCATTGCCGTCACTCCGGCTCCGGCGCCCAGACTCATGACAAACGCCATTATCATGCCGATAACTGCGCTCATAACGCTGAGCATGACATTGAGCCTTATTCTGCCGTACAGCTTTTTCCCGTGCCCTGCAAGCGAAACGAGCGCGCCGAGACCCTCGCGCGAGATGAGCGCGGCGGGACGGCTGCCATCCGACGGCTCGGCACCCGAAACGGCATAGCGCTCGGCGTATGGAGGAAAGTCGAACCCGTCGGTCGGCATATCGAACTTGACCGACAGCATCTGCGGCGTGACATTGAAATCACGCACGGCAAATATCGCGTGCCTGCCGGAGCTCATAAGCTCGCTCAGAGCATCCTTGACGGCATCGGTAGCGGTATACTGCATCTGGAAAACACCGCATATCCTGCCCGAAACGGCGACATAAACGCTGCTCCTGAGCACATACTTTTCCGGCAGCACAACGCCCATGAGGCGCATGAAGGCTGCATCTCCGCACAGCACCTCCTCACCGTCGACCATGGCCTTCAGCCCGCCGCTTTCGTGTACCGTGAAGCCCTCGACCGTCAGAAGGGAGGCATTTGCCTTGCGCATGAGGTCGGAGAAGGGCGACACCATGCAGCTTCCGGATGCGGAGATTATGCTTCCGGCAAACGAAATCACCTTTTCCGGCTTCATGCCGGAGAGAATATGCACCTTGCCTATCTTGACGCAGCCCTTCGGGAAAAGGTCTGCATCGGTTATTATGATGTGCTTAAGCTTCCCTATGTCGTATAATCCTGACCAGCCCGCTATAGTCGAACCGGTGCGGATAAGAGCCTTCGTGGAAACGAAAAACGGCAGGGGGAAGGAAAGCAGCATCGCCGCGGGAGCCGTGCACACGAGCACGGCGGACAGAATATGCGCAAAGCCTGCAAAATTTTTACTGATCACGGCGGCGGCAAGGCTCAGAACGAGAGCCGCCACGATGAAATACGGAGTGAGTATACCGAAAACGGACTCGTCAGGTCCCTCCTCCTCGGTGCGGCGCACGATGCCGTCGACCGTGCGGCGAGCCTTGACGAGAGTTATATCCTCGCCGGTGACCGGCGTTTCAGCCGTGAGAATGAAGGGGTTTCTGGCGGAGTCGGCGGTGTTCATGATTATCCTGCTGCTGCGCGCGTTCAGCACGCTTCCGAGCAGCGCAAAAGCGATGGTGAGCGACGGAATGACGCAAAACGGCAGAACCTTTTCGCTGACGCCGCCGGCAATCAAGAACGCGTCTATCACGCATACAAGGCACGAGACGGCGACAAGCGCGTAAGCGTGCATTTTGAATCGAACGAGGCTCATTATGCCGACCGTTATGATATCAAGTCCGCACAGCATGACGCAGAGCATCAGAATGAGACTCACCGCACTTTTAACGCCGGTATCCGTGAGCGCACCGCCGAGCGGGAGCCCATAGGCTATGTAAATAAGCACCGCGCACAGGACGAAGGCTATCCTCGCTCTCACACGCAGTCCCGCGATGTGCTTCCCGTAAAATTTTGCGGCCTTGTCCGGAGGCATCTCCTCGCCGAGGTCCTCCGTTTCGTAGCTGGCCGAGCCTATGGTCACCTGACTCTGCTTTATCTTCATGGCGATGAAGGCAAGAGCCGATATGAACGGAACGGCGACTGACTCGCGGAATGAACGGCTGCGCTTCGGCGCACGCCTGGGAGGCTCCTCGGGCGGGGCGAAATCTCCGTTCGAGGCATAATCCACGTCGGCATCGTCAAGAAGTCCGGAGTTTTCGTAAAGATCCGGCTCCGGCTCGTGCGCTGCCGGCTCGGCATCGACGCGCTCACGCGTCGGCTCAGATACAGGCTCCGGAGCGGGCTCACTCATCGGCTCGGAAGGCTCTGACACGGGCTCTATCACGCGAGAGCGCATGTCGAGCTCCTGCCTGAACTCGGCAACTATCCTGTCCACCTCGTCCAGTGCCTCGCCGCCGTGCACGGCGGCCTTTTCCGCTGCGGCGTTTATCATTTCAGCAGCCTCGCGGGCGGCCTTTATCGGCGGCTCGGGCTCGGATGCGGGCTCCGGCGGCACTGACGCGCCTACCGCCTCGCCGCTTTCAAACTCGGCGGCTATCGCGGCTGGATCTATCACCTCGGGACCGCGGCGTATGTCGTCGTCGGAATTGAACTGCGCGATTATCTCGCTGCGGTCAAATCCGAAAGAAACCGTGCCGTGCTGTGCCGGAGCGGTCTCCACAGCAGCGGAGAATATCTCCTCGTCCGGAGCTTCGTCGCGGATGGGCTCCGGCGGCTCAAACTCCGGTATCTCGCCCTCGAGATCCTCGTCAAGAGAACCGAACTCCTTCAGTATGCTGTCCAGATCAAATTCGTTTTTGTCGTTGTCGTTACTGAATATGTACATAAAACTATCCCCGTGTACTCAGCTGCGGCGCTGACGCAGAACCTCGTACATGATTATTGAGGCTGCGGCGGAGGCATTGAGAGAATTTATTTTCCCCGCCATGGGAATGCTCACGATAAAATCGCAGCTTTCGCGCACGAGCCTTCCCATGCCGTCGCCCTCAGAGCCGATAACGATGGCAAGAGCACCGGTGAGCTCCGTGCTCCACAGCTCGCTTGAGCCGCCGGCTGCCGCACCGTATACCCAGACACCCTCGTCCTTGAGCTCCCGGAGCACGGCGGGAATATTCGGAACGCGGGCGATCCTCATGTGCTCGGCAGCACCTGCGGAGGCCTTGCCGACTATGGCGGTGAGCCCCGCGCTGCGGCGCTTGGGGATAATTACTCCGTGAGCTCCCGCACACTCGGCGCTGCGGATTATAGCACCCAGATTTCTCGGATCGCTGACCTCGTCGCACACTATGATAAACGGCTGCTCGCCTCTTTCGCGGGCAAGCGCAAGTATATCCCCTACCGAGCAGTACTCGTTTACGCCGACGAGTGCGATAACGCCCTGATGTGCCTTCGTAACGCTCATCGCATCGAGCTTGCGGCGATCGGCGTCTGCGACAACTATCCCGCTTTCACGCGCCTTTGAAGCGATGTGCCCCAGCGTTTTATCCGTTTCGCCCTTTGCTATAAATATCTTGTCGATGCTCCTGCCGACGCGCAGAGCCTCTATAACGGCGTTTCTGCCTTCTATTATGTCGTTTTTGATCTCAAAGCTGTTGTCTTTATTTTGCATTGTCTCACCTGTACAGATAATAATACATAATACAGTCTAACATATAATTGCAAAAACTTAAAGGGGAAAGTTATACCTGCGACAATTTTTTGTGGACAATAGCTTATTTTAGATGTAAGATGCAATGTAGTATATAATCAGTGTCACTATGTCCGAAAGGAAAAACGCATGAAAAAGCTTAATAAAAAAATTGATATGTTCTGCTATAGACACCCTGGATTCGGCATACGGAACCTCATGCTGTATATAGTCGTTATAAGTCTTGCCGTGTGGCTGCTGAGCATTATGGACAGCAGCCGTACGCTTTTGAACTACTTTGCATTCTCACCGGAGCTTATCCTGAAGGGACAGGTCTGGCGGCTCGTAACATTCATGTTCATACCGCAGGATCTGAGCATGTGGGCGCTGCTGTTTTTCTATTTCTATTACTGGATAGGCAGCACGCTCGAGCGTGAGTGGGGCACGGCGAGATTTAATATCTTCATCTTCTCCGGCGTTATACTGACCATCATTTACGGCATGGTCATCTACCTCATCACGGGTCAGTCGGCAGCGATAGGAACATATTATATCTACCTGTCGATGTTCTTCTCGTTTGCAACGCTCTTTCCGAACACGCAGGTTCTGTTCATGTTCATAATCCCCATGAAAATAAAGTGGCTTGCGTATATAAACGCGGCATTCTTCGTTTTCGAGATGATGGCAACGAAGTTCCCCTTCAATCTCCTGCCGCTTATCGCAATGCTCAACTACCTCATCTTCTTCGGCTCTGATCTCATATCATCCCTGTCCTCGGGCAGAACGCATTACCGCCGGACGACGGTCAATTTCAACCGCGAGAAGCAGAAAATGAAATACGAGCAGCGGCAGAAGGATTATAACTACAAGTGCTGTGTGTGCGGCAGGACGGATGCCGATTACCCCGAGCTTGAGTTCAGATACTGCTCAAGGTGTGCAGGGTATCACTGCTTCTGTCAGGACCATATAAACAATCATGTTCACTTTACCGAGTGAGCCGTGAAATAACGGGTGGTATAAAGATATGCAAGAGAAAAAGAAAAGCACGGTAAAAACCGTTATAGGCATCATCATATTCGTACTGCTTCTGGCGCTTCTGGCGTTCGTCATTTTCAAGGGAGTTCAGGCAAACAAGCAGCTTAATAAGCCCGACCCCACCGCAGAGGTGACTGCCGCTCCCACGCCCACGCCTACTCCGGAGCCGACTCCCACGCCGGTGGGACTGCCGGACTTTGCCCCGCACGCGACCGAGAGCACCATGCCCGAAAAGCTCATATCGAGCACCGCGATAATGGTAGACGGAGAGGTCGTTGAGGAGTACGAAAATAAGTACGAGATAAACTTTGACCTTCCGGAACGCTATACGGAGCTTGAGGGCGTGATCACCTTCCGCGGCGATAACTTCCGCAGCGGCGCCGCCTACGGCACTGCCGAGATCAGCAGCAAAACACTCAATAAGGAATGGGTCAAAACAACGAGCGGGCTGAGCGATACCGACGGTACATACTGGTCAGGCAGCGGCTGGACCGGTCAGCCGCTTATCGTCAAGTGGCCCGAGCAAACGCGTAAAAACATGACCGCCATGTACGACTGGGCGCGTGAGAAAGCCGACCTTGTCGAGGTCATATATGCAACGCTCGACGGACATGTGTATTTCTATGAGCTCACCACCGGCGAATATACCCGCGATCCCCTGAACCTCGGCTTCAACTTCAAGGGAGCGGGCGCGCTCGACCCGCGCGGCTATCCGATACTGTATGTCGGCTCCGGCGTTGACAGCATAAACGGCAAATCGCGCGTTCTTGTCGTAAACCTCATAGATAACTCGGTCATGTTCGAGTTCGGTCACAACGAGACCTTTGCAAACCGCGGCTGGCATATGTTCGACTCGTCGCCCCTTGTGAGCGCCGATACCGACCAGCTTATCTACCCCGGCGAGAATGGTATACTTTACATCATCCATCTGAATACAAAGTATAACGAGCAGACGGGCGAGCTGTCCGTGGATCCCGACAATATCGTAAAGTGGAAGTACAACGGCGTGCGCTCGGGCAGCCAATACTGGCTGGGCGTCGAGTCATCTGCAGCGATAATAAACAATTACATATTCCTCGCCGACAACGGCGGCAATCTGATGTGCCTTGATCTCAACACCCTGAAGCTCGTGTGGGTGCAGGATATTCTGGACGATACCAACTGCTCGCCCGTTGTGGATGTTGAGGACGGACATCCGTATATCTATATAAGCACCTCGTTCCATTACGGCTGGCGCTCGTATTCCACGGCGGATATCCCGATATTCAAGATAGATGCCGAGACCGGCGAGATAGTCTGGCGCACCGACTATAAGTGCTACACCGTGCAGGATCTTTCCGGCGGCGTTCAGGGCACGATAGCCGTGGGCAAGAACAATCTCTCGGACATGATATTCGTACCCGTTGCACGAACTCCGGGAGCAAGCTCCGGAACGCTCGTTGCCCTGAAAAAGGATACCGGAGAGATGGTCTGGGAAAAGGAGACCTCCATGTATTCGTGGAGCTCACCGGTAGACTTCTACGACAAGGACGGAAACGGTTATCTTGTCTACTGCAACTCCGGCTTCAATATGTATCTTATCGACGGCAAGACCGGCGAACAGCTTGACTATATAAACCTCGGTGGAAATATCGAGGCGTCGCCGGCAATGTATGATAACTATGTCGTTGTCGGAACGCGTGCGATGCGCACCTACTGCATCAAAATAGGGTAAAGGAAACTTACATAGAGGAAAAGGAAAGGGAAAAGATCATGAAATACGCGATTTTTTACTTCAGCCCCTGCGGCGGCACCAAGTCGGTTGCCGACATCATAAGCAGGGAGCTCGACGACGCCCCCATGCAGGAGCTGACCACTCCGAGCATGAACACGGCCATCGACCGCGATACGCTCACATTCTTCTGCATCCCCGTTTACGGCGGCAGGATCCCAAAGCCCATGTACGACCGTATGAAGATCATAACCGGCGATAAGACTCCCTGCGTGCCCGTCGCGGTTTACGGAAACCGTGCTGTTGACGACGCGCTGCTTGAGATGAGCGAGCTCGCCGAAAAGTGCGGCTTTGTGACCGTTGCCGGCTGCGAGATAGTGGCTCCGCACTCGATTGACCCCAGCTTCGGCGCCGGCAGACCGGACGCGGCAGACAAGGCCAAGATCCATGATTTTATTGAAAAGCTCAAGGCAAAGGACAGCTTCAGTCCCGTGAAAATGCCCGGAGACCCCGGCTATGCAAAGAAAAAGAGCACTCTGCTCCCGCTGTATCCCGCGGCATCCAAGGAGTGCACCGGCTGCGGCATCTGTGAAAAGTACTGTCCGGCAAACGCGATAAAGGGCAAGCACATGACCACAAACCCCCTCAAATGCATAAGCTGCATGAGATGCGTCGCCATGTGCTCCACCGAGTCGCGCAGAGTACCGGCACCCATGCGCCTTGCGGCGCACCTTACGCTTAAAAAGCTCTGCTCCGAACGCAAAGAGGATAAATTCTACATCTGATAATTGCAAAAAATCTGTCAATTTAATATTGTGTTCATATATGC
>CAVHZB010000036.1:0-28611 GCA_963640555.1 Phascolarctobacterium succinatutens | reverse complement strand
GCCTCTGCGGGGCACTGTGCTGCGCACGCACCGCACTCAAGGCACTTGTCGGGATCGATCTCATAGTGAAGATCGCCCATAGAGATAGCTTCGGCAGGGCACTGTGCTGCGCATGCGCCGCAGGACAGGCACTCGTCGGTAATAACAAAAGCCATGATGTAACCTCCATATGTAATCTGCTCAATAGGGTCCCCTATGTCTTGCAAGTGCATTGTAACACATAATCTTAAAAAAGCAAATGCAAAATTAAAGTTTATAACTATTTCTTTGGCTTTCTGGCAATAATCCTCTCAGCGTACCGTACGCTTTTATCAATTCGACATTATCGGCGCGACCGACACCGATATAATGGACACAGGAGGAACAAGGCTTTGAAAAACAACGAGAAATTCACTGAAAAAGCAGAGGGCGCGATAGAGCAGGCGCGGCTGGCGGCGTTCTCTCTCGGTCACAGCTATGTCGGCACCGAGCACCTGCTGCTCGGCATACTGCGCATTCAAAACGGTCTCGGCGCACGGATACTGCGCGACCGGGGGCTGAGCGAGAGCAGTATCAGGAATGCCGTAAGCCGCGCCGCCGGTACCGGTGCGCCGGGAATACCGACACAGGGGCTGACAAAGCACGCATGGCAGGCGGTAGAGCGGGCCTCCGCCGATGCGGCGGGGCTCGGACACAGCTATATCGGAACCGAGCACCTGCTGCTCGGCATACTGCGCCAGCCTGACTGCGGCGGCGTGAGAGCCATTGTAAGCGCGGGGCTTGAGCCGAACGACATTTACACCGATATAATGTCCGTGTTCGGTACCGGCTCATTCAAGCCGCGTCCGCAGCAGACCGGAGGGACCCGTGCCGCCGTAAAGCACAGCGAAACGCGTATCCTTGACCAGTACAGCCGCGATCTCACACAGCTTGCGGCCTCCGGCAGGATAGACCCCGTCATAGGACGCAGAGAGGAGATACGGCGCAGCGTTCAGATACTCTCACGCCGCAGCAAAAACAATCCCGTGCTCATCGGCGAGCCGGGAGTAGGCAAAACGGCGGTAGCCGAGGGCATAGCCGCCTGCATTGCCGAGGGCAGAGCGCCGGACTGCATGGCGGGAAAACGGCTCGTATCTCTCGACCTGCCGGCGCTGCTTGCGGGCACAAAATACCGCGGCGACTTTGAGGAGCGCGTGAAGGCGGTGCTCAAGGATGTCAAAAAGGCCGGCGATGTCATACTGTTTATTGATGAGCTGCACACCATCATAGGCGCCGGCAGCGCCGAGGGAGCGATAGATGCGGCAAATATCCTCAAGCCCGCGCTCGGACGCGGCGAGGTCCAGATAATCGGTGCGACGACTCCCGAGGAATACCGCCGCCACATTGAAAAGGACGCTGCACTCGAACGCAGGTTCCAGCCCGTCAAGGTCTCGGAGCCCTCGCGCGAGGAGAGCATTTCCATGCTCTGCGGCATTCGCGGCAGCCTTGAGCGGCACCACAAGGTAAAGATCTCCGATGCCGCCATATCTGCGGCGGTGGATCTGTCCGTCAGATATATAAACGACCGCTTTCTGCCGGACAAGGCAATAGACCTCACCGATGAGGCGGCCGCACGCATACGCGTTTCCGGCGGCGGGCTCGTTACCGCCGAGGATATTGCCGAGGTCGTTTCCGTGTGGACGGGCATACCGGTTGCAAATCTCAGCGCCGATGAGACAAAGCGGCTGCGCGATATGGAGAGCATACTGCACCGGCGCGTTGTCGGGCAGAGCGAGGCGGTGCACGCCGTGGCAACGGCGATACGCCGCGGCAGAGTCGGGCTTTCCGACCCCGACAGACCCATAGGCAGCTTTCTGTTTCTCGGTCCTACCGGAGTCGGCAAAACGGAGCTGTGCCGCGCACTTGCCGAGGCGGTCTACGGCGATGCCGGGGCGATGATACGGCTCGACATGTCCGAGTATATGGAAAAGCACGCCGTGAGCAGGCTCATCGGCTCGCCTCCGGGCTATGTAGGCTACGAGGACGGCGGTCAGCTCACCGAGAAGGTGCGCAGAAAGCCGTGGTCGGTGGTCCTGTTTGACGAGATAGAAAAGGCACACGAGGATGTGTGGAGCATACTTTTGCAGATAATGGACGACGGGCGGCTTACCGATTCCGCCGGCAGACAGGTGAACTTTCGCAATACCGTCGTCGTCATGACCTCCAATGTCGGCGCGAAAACGATAAGCGAGGGCAGACCGCGCCTCGGCTTTGTCCCATCCGGAGAGGATGGGCAGACCCGGCTCGGCGAGCTGATAAACGATGAACTCAAGAGCACATTCAAGCCCGAATTTTTAAACCGCATAGACGAGACGATAGTTTTCCGCCGCCTGACCCGTGCGGAGATACGCTGCATAGCTGAGCGGATGCTGCTCACCGTTGCCGCGCGGTTCGAGGCGCTCGGTATGAGCCTGAGCGTGCCCGAGCAGGTGGTCGATATGCTTGCCGAGCGTGGGTACGACGAGAAATACGGTGCCCGTCCGCTGAGGCGGGCGATACGCAGTCTCATTGAGGATAAAGCCGCCGAGCTCATGCTCTCCGGCGGACTCGGGCGCGGCGATACGGTCCGCGCAGCAGTCGAGGACGGAAAAATAATTTTGACTAAATCGCGGAATTAGACTATAATTGGTCATATTTTTCGGAGGGAAAAGACATGACCAAGCAGGAAGAATTAAACGCGATCAATAACCGCTGTGAATTTAACAAGTATAACGGGATCGTCGTCACCGATCTCGAGCCCGAGCGGAGCGTCGTCGAAGGCGAGCTCAGACCCGAGGCGCTGAATCCCATGGACATGGCGCACGGCGGCTTCGTCTACTCGCTGTGCGATGTGGCCGCAGGCGTCGTCGCCGGTCAGCACGACGGCAAATTCGTAACGCTCAGCAGTAATATGAATTTTATCCGCCAGTCAAAGGGCACAAGGCTGCGCTGTGAGGGCACACTTGTGAAATCCGGACGCACCGTAAGCGTCGTAGAGACCATAGTTTACGACGATGCCGGCAGGCAGACCGCGCGCGGCAGCTTCGAGATATTCCACATAAAGGATAAATGAAAAATATCGGGACAGCCGCAGGAGGGCTGTCCCGATATTTTTTACGGCTCCTGTCCTCCCCAGTCTCCGGAAATGCCGTCGGGAGCCTTTGCGCGTCCGGGTCTGTTTATCTTGCCGCCGCGTCCGCGGAAATCGTGGGGAGCCACATTCTCGCCCGCCGGGAGCGAGCCGTGCTTAGCCTTCTTTTTGCTCATTTTTATCACCCTGTAATGCAAAGAATAAGCCCGTAAACAACGCTCGCGGCAATGCCGTAAACGATGACGGGACCGGCTATGATGAACATTTTAGCCGCCGTGCCGGTTATCAGCCCCTCGGTTCTGAACTCAAGAGCCGGTGCGGTCATTGAGTTTGCAAAGCCGGTTATCGGAACGAGGGTACCGCCTCCGGCAAATTTCGCTATCCGGTCGTATATCCCGAGCCCCGTTAGCAGCGCTCCGAGAAAAACGAGCGTTACCGAGGTCGCGGCGGCGCCCGCCTGCTTATCCAGCCCCGCACCGAGATAAAGCTGCGATACGGTCTGTCCCACGCAGCAGATAAGCCCGCCGACCAGAAACGCCTTTGCGGCGTTCAGGGCACAGCTTGAGCGCGGCTGATGGGAGTCGGAGTACTGCCGGTATTCATCGTTGGTCATTTTCATGCTTTCGCCTCACAAACTAAAAAACTGCACCGAAGACCGGTGCAGTTAGTTTTCGCGGTATTTTGTATTCTATGCATTATACATCGAGCGTGAGGTTTTCAATGCCGTTTTGCTCGAACTCATCCATGTACTCATCCATCCGTGCGGAAAGCATATCCGGATCTCTGCAGTCCTCGCCGAGATCGCGCCGAGCAAGCTCCTCGGCGAGAATGTCGAAAAACACGGCGTCCTCGTAGTCGGCTATGGCCTCATGTATGCCGCCGTCCTCATATGCGCGCGACGGAAAAACATGGCCGTGCCAGACCTGTATGAGCGAATTCATTCCGTTTTTCGAGCATAATGAGAAGACCTTTTCCTGAACCAGGTCATAATCCTCGAATCTGTCGGTCGTGCGGGTGGAGTTAAGGATCCAGTTGCCGATGTAAACAAGGTCAAGGAGCCGGCGAAACTCCTTGCCGGTCAGATCTATATTCAAAGTATTGCCTCCTATCGTGTTTCATTGTTCCATTATATCAGATAGACTGCCCCGATGCCACATAAAAATCCTTGTATTTTTCGCCGATTTATCATATTATATTACGATGTAGAAAATTAGGAGTTATGATAATGGACAACAGACCCATAGGCGTGTTTGATTCCGGTCTCGGCGGTCTCACCGCGGTGCGCGCGCTCCGCAGGCTCCTGCCGGACGAAAATATAATATATTTCGGCGACACGGGTCGTATGCCCTACGGAGGCAGACCCCGCAGCCAGATAATGACCATAGCGCGGCAGAACATCGACTTTGCCGAAGGCTTCGGCGTTAAGGCTATCCTCGCCGCCTGCGGCACGATATCGAGCAATGCTCCCGCGCTTCTGGAGGGAAGCAGGACAAGGGCGATAGGCGTGCTCGAACCGGGAGTGAAAATGCTCACGGCGACCGGCTCAAAAAGGCTCGGCGTTATCGCAACGAAAACGAGCATAGAAAGCGGCGCGTTCCAGAGCAGGATACATGAGCTCGCACCCGATGCCGAGGTGACGGCGCTGGCCTGCCCGGAGTTCGTTCCCATGATAGAGAGCGGACATTATGACGGTACAGACCCCGTGGTCGCGGAGGTCGTGGCGCGCAGCCTTGAAGGGATGAAGCGCGCCGGAGTCGGCGCACTGCTGCTCGGGTGCACGCATTACGGTCTGATCGCCGGTGCAATAAGAGCATATCTGGGCGAGGATGTTCGGCTCATAGGTGCGGCAGATGCCTCGGCATACAGCCTTGCCGGATATCTGAGGGATAACGGTCTCACCGCCTCCGGAACCGGCAGCGAGGAGTATTACACCAGCGGCAGCACCGAGGATTTTGACCGTCTTGCCCCCGTGATGCTCGGCTACGGGCTCAAAAGCCGCGTCCGGCATGTAGAGCCGTTCCCGCTGGAGGGCATTGAATGAACGCAGTTATTAAGATAACCGGCGTGCAGGGCTTTATGCAGCCCGACGCGGAGACGATAGAGCTTGTGACGGAGGGCGTTTACCGCCGCACCGAGGACGGCTATCAGGTGTACTACACCGAAAGCGAGATAACCGGACTTCAGGGCACCACGACGAGCATTTTTATTTCGCCCGATGGCATCACAATTGAGCGAAAGGGCATGCTCAACTCGAAAATGGTGTTCCGTCAGGGTGAGCAGAGCCGGTTCCTGTATGAAACGCGCTTCGGCGCTGCCACAATGGGCATTGACACGCGCAGGATAGACGCAAGCTTCGACGACCTCGGCGGTGAGCTGAGGATAGATTATGTCGTCAATATGGAGCATGCGGTCGCAAGCAGAAATACACTTACTATGAGCGTTAAGCTAAGAAGCTGAGAGGATAAAATTTATGGCAAATATGATACAAATGGCAAAGCAGCAGGTAACGGAGCTTGTGAACGCGGCATACCTTGCCGCAGCGGAAAAGGGCGAGCTGCCCGCGGGAATAACGCTCAACGGCAGCGTTGAGATACCCAAGGATACCTCCAACGGTGATTATGCGGCAAACTACGCCATGGCAAGCGCAAGGCTTCTGCGTATGCCGCCGCGCAGCGCAGCGCAGACGCTTGTAGACAATATGCAGCTTGAGGGGAGCTGGTTTGAAAGCGCCGAGGTCGCGGGACCGGGCTTTATGAACTTCCGCATGGGCGGCAAATGGTATGCCGATGTGCTCAAAAATATTGCGCAGGAGGGGGATGACTACTGCCGCTGCAATATCGGCGAGGGTAAAAAGCTCATGGTAGAATTCGTCTCGGCAAATCCCACCGGTCCTATGCATATGGGCAATGCCCGCGGCGGCGTTCTGGGCGATGCGCTGGCGTCTGTGCTCTCGTGCGCGGGCTATGATGTCTGGCGCGAGTTCTATGTAAACGATGCCGGAAATCAGATAGAGAAGTTTGCCTCGTCCATCGAGGCGAGAAGCATCCAGCTTTTGAAGGGTGAGGATGCGATAGAGTTCCCTGAGGACGGCTACCACGGCGACGATATAAAGGAGCTGGCAAAGCTGTTCTGCGAGAAATACGGCGACGGTTGGCTCGAGCTTTCCACCGGAGAGCGCCATAAGCTCATGGCACAGTTCGGACTGTCCGTCAATCTTCCGAAGATGAAGGAGGATCTCGCGCGCTACGGCATAAGGTATGACCGGTGGTTCCTTGAGTCGAGCCTGCATGAAAGCGGCTATGTCGCCGAATCGGTGCAGAAGCTCACCGATGCCGGCTACACCTATGAAAAGGACGGCGCGCTGTGGCTGCACACCTCAAGGATACTTTCCGACAAGCTGCTTGCCGCCGGCAAAAAGCCTGAGGACATTGAAAAGCTTGAGCTCAAGGATGATGTCCTGCGCCGTGCAAACGGCTTCTACACTTATTTTGCCGCCGATATCGCATACCACCGCAACAAGTTTGAGCAGCGCGGCTTTGATAAGGTCATAAATGTCTGGGGCGCGGACCATCACGGTCATGTTGCGCGCCTTAAGGGCGCCATGGACGCACTCGGTCTCGACGGCGAGCACCGGCTCGACATAGTGCTCATGCAGCTTGTAAAGCTCATGCGCGGCGGCGAGGTCGTGCGTATGTCAAAGCGCACCGGCAAGGCGATATCGCTCAGCGATCTGCTCGATGAGATCCCCGTTGACGCGGCGCGCTATTTCTTCAACTCCCGTCCGGAGTCACCGGTCGAGTTCGATCTCGACCTCGCCGTCCGTCAGGACAGCGAAAACCCGGTCTACTATGTTCAGTATGCGCATGCAAGGATATGCACCCTGCTCTCGGCTCTGCGCGAGGACGGTCACGAGGTGCCCGATGTCGAAAGCGCAGATCTCTCGCTGCTGTCCACCGAGCAGGAGCGCGAGCTCATAAAGCAGGCGGCGCTGCTGCCCGAGGAGATAAGGCTTGCCGCCCGCGACTACGATCCGAGCCGCATAAACAAATATGTCACCGAGCTTGCCGCCCGCTTCCACAGGTTCTATACCGCCTGCCGCATAAAGGGCGCGCCGGAGGGCGTTCTGGAGGCTCGGCTGCTGCTGGCTGACACGGTGAGAAGGGTGATCGCCCTGTCGCTTTCGATAATCGGCGTCTCCGCACCCGAAAAAATGTAAACGCAATAAAAAAGAAGCTCCGACGGGAGCTTCTTTTTTCAGCGACAACACGCCCGCGGTATCCGGTCTGCTCCGGATGCCGCGGGCGGTCATCTGTTTGTGCGGAATTTTGTCAGGGAGTCTCAGACGGGCAGAGCTGTCTGCGGATGGAGGAGATATCCTCGATCGCCTCCAGCATGTGGCAGCGCATGGCGAGGTTTGCACCTTTTCCGTCGCGCAGCTTGAGGAAATGGATTATACGCCCGTGGTTCGTGGAGGCGTTATTTTCAAACCGGGAGCGCAGAAGCGGGTAGAGCTTGCGAACCATGTCGTAATATATGGACGCGTGCAGCGACGGTATCAGGCGTGCCATGATGATATTGTGCGATGCGTGCGCGAGTGCGCAGTGGAAGCCGCGGTCCTCCTCCATGAAGTCCTCATCGTCCGTCTGAGCGAGCGTAAGCTCCGCGTCGAGCAGCTCGGAGAGATGCTCCAGCTCGGCATCCGTCGCGTTTTGGGCGACCATTTCCATTGCCTCGCCCTCAAGTATCATGCGGACCCGATACCAGTCCGAAAGAATGGACACCGTATCGTCGGTGTGAGCTGCCAGCTCCAGTCCGAGCGGGTCGCTGACCACGCCGGGGTTGCTGGCGACGAAGGTTCCGGCGCCGTGGCGGATCTCGACGATGCCGCGTGCCTCAAGCTGCTTGAGCGCCTCGCGCACGGCGGTGCGGCTGACGCCGAGATCATCCGCGAGGTTTCTCTCGGCAGGCAGCTTGTCACCGGGACGGTACTCGTTTACATCCATAATGATTTCTACTAACTTGTCCGAAAGCTGACCTGACAGCGGAAGGGATTTCATGAAAACACATCCTTATTTTTGCTGCCAAGATATTATCACACCCGGAGGAAAAAAACAAGATGGCATGCCTGCGACACAAAGATTGTTAAAGGTTATACCAATTTAGAAAAATCTTTTTGCCAGAACGCACGAAAAGAGGCAATTAAATCTATGAAAATCTAACAAAATTCAAATTACGGCACATTTTTTCCTTTGCATGTCGAGGAAAATGTGCTACTCTTTTTTACAGAGGTCATACCAATTTGAAAGAATGACGAAAAAAACAAAAAAGGAGAATCACCATGGCAAAGAAAAAAATGACCGTTCTTGATTTCAAAAAGTTCAAAGAAGAAGGCAGAAAATTTTCCTTCGTGACCGGCTACGACTATACGACTGCCTCGATCATTGACGAGAGCGATGTGGAGATCATTCTCGTCGGTGACTCGCTGGGCATGGTCATGCTCGGCTACAGCACGACCGTTGGCGTTACGCTCGACGACATGATACATCACATAAAGCCCGTCGTGAAGGGCGCTCCCAATACCTTCATCGTCGGCGATATGCCGTTCGGCTCATATCAGGAGAGCCCCGAGCAGGCCATTCGCAGCGCGTGCAGAATGCTCATGGAGACAAACTGCGACTGCGTCAAGCTTGAGGGCGGCAGCAACATGGCTCCCACCATAAAGCGCATGGTAGATGTCGGCATCCCCGTTATGGGTCACATCGGCATGACACCGCAGTCAGCCACGAATTTCGGCGGCTTCAAGGTACAGGGCGGCACGCCCGAGGGCGCAAAGAAGCTTATAGAGGACGCAAAGGCACTCGAGGCGGCAGGCGTATTCTCCATAGTCGTCGAGTGCGTGCCCTCCTGTGTCGCAAAGGCGATCACGGCCGCTGTCAGCGTTCCCATCCTCGGCATCGGCGCCGGTCCGGATGTAGATTGCCAGGTTCTCGTAACACAGGATCTTCTGGGCATGTACAATGACTTCAAGCCGAAGTTCGTAAAGCACTTTGCACACATCCGCGACGAAATGATCGCAGGTCTGAACCTGTTCCATGAGGAGACGCTCTCCGGTGCGTTCCCGACTCCCGAGTTCAGCTTCAATAAGCAGGTCGAGATCCCCGAGATGGATTGACGGGAGGAGCGTGAGATCGTGAAAACCGTTGATAAAGTAAACGGCTTTGTGAACAAATATCTGACGCTGTTTGTTCTTGTCGTCGTTGGGATCGCGCTGCTCGTTCCCAACCTGCTGATCCCGCTCAACAAGCTCAGCTTCGGCACCGTGAGCGTCGGTACGGCTACATTCAAGTTTTCACTGTCGAGTCTGCTGCTGATGATAGTTATGCTCGGTGCGGGCACCGGCATCAGCACGAAGGAGCTCGTACAGGTCGCCAAAAAGCCGCGTGATCTGATCATCGGCGTGGTGGCAAAATATCTTATCATGGCTCTGGCGGCTTATCTTGTCGCGCTCCTGCTCGGACTGGACAGTCAGCTCGCATTCGGACTTATCCTGCTCGGCACGATGCCTCCCGGAACGGCGGCTGCCGTACTGGTCACGCTTGCCGGCGGCGAGGTGTCCTTCGGCGTTGCCATGTGCGTGATCTGCACGCTCATCGCGCCGGTGGCGGCACCGCTGCTGACCATGCTGCTCGGCGGCGCATGGGTGCAGATAGATTTTCTGAGCATGGTGCTCAATATTACGATCGTCGTGCTGATCCCCGTTGTGCTCGGTATCCTCCTTAAGAGCGTTCTGAAGGAGAAGATCACAAACTTCAAGAAGATCCTCACCTCGCTGTGCCTGCTGTCCGTGCTGATCATCATCGGCACCAGCACCGCGCCCAACAAGGCGGTCATCCTCAGCATGGATTCTATAATAGTCATCATTGCGGTAACGCTCAACTTTGTTCTTGCCGCCGCAGTGTTCTTCCTGCTTGCGAAGGTGCTGAAGATGAATACCCCCAGAGCGAATGCGCTCATCATCACCTCATCCGAGCAGAACAATGCGCTGGCCGTCGGTATTGCGGCGACCTTCAGCGCGGTTTACCCGGCGGCTTCGATCCCTGCGATCATCGCAGTCGCACTTAACTTTATTCTTGCAACGATCCTGACAAACTGGCTGTGTGCACGCGCACAAAAGGAAGCGGCCGATAAGGCTGCCTGAGCGCGGGCGACACGAAAAAAATAACTGCGAAAAGGAGTTTCTGATATGAAAATTGCAATTATCGGCGCCGGCGCCATGGGCTGCATTTACGGTATGTATCTCAGCAAGAGCAATGATGTTCTTCTGGTCGATGTAGTCAAGCCGCATGTGGATGCGATCAATGAAAACGGACTGAAGTTCACCCATCTGGACGGAACGGTCAAGTACTACAAGGAGCTCAAGGCAACTACCGATACGACAGGCTATGCTCCTGCGGAGCTGGCAATTCTGCTGACAAAGGGCTACCAGAGCGCCGACGCGCTGACGGCAAACAAGTCCCTGATCGGACCCGACACGGTCGTGCTGTCCCTGCAAAACGGCTACGGCAATGCCGACGAGATCGTAAAGTATGTTCCCGAGAGCCAGATCCTGCTCGGCACGAGCGGCGGCGGCGCAATTGTCGCCGGCCCCGGCGATATTCTCCATAAGGGACAGGGTCCGACGCACATCGGCAGCCTCAGCGGCAATCACGAGATGGCAAAGAAGATCGTGAAGGTAATGCAGGACTGCGATGTACCCGAGACGATCTTCGAGGAGAATGTAAAGCAGCTCGTCTGGAGCAAGGTGTTCGTGAATATCGGCATCAATGCCATCTGCGCACTTATAAACGACACGAACCAGTGCATTGCAAACAACAAGTTTGCAAACGATGCATCGTATGCGCTGGTAAAGGAAGCGGTAGCCATAGCGAACGCGACCGGCATGAATTTCGATTTTGAGACCGAATTTAAAAATGTCATCGACATCGCTCTCGTGACCGGCGGCAATATCTGCTCTATGCTGGCGGATGTTACTAACAAGCGCAGGACCGAGGTCGACCGCATCAATGGCGCGGCGGTCTCCGAGGGCGCCAAGGTCGGCATGGAGGCACCGCTCAACCAGCTCATGGTGAATCTGATCCACGCCAAGGAGCAGCTTTACTGATTTTCGGATCATGGACGGGCATAGTCATTTCGGGGTATGCCCGTTCAAATAATTTTTGAAACGGTTAGGAGAGAAATATGGTATTTCACTCGGATATTGAAATTGCGCAGGCGTGCGCAAAGAAAAAAATCACAGAGATCGCCAAGACTGCCGGCGTGGACGAGGCGTATCTGGAGCAGTACGGCAGCTACAAGGCCAAGGTGGATTATCAGCTGCTGAAGGATATGGCGGACAAGCCGGACGGAAAGCTCGTTCTCGTCACTGCGATCACACCGACTCCCGCCGGTGAGGGCAAGACCACGACATCCGTCGGTCTGACCGACGGTCTGCGCAGGATCGGCAAGAAAGCGATCGTTGCACTGCGCGAGCCGTCACTCGGTCCCGTGTTCGGCGTCAAGGGCGGCGCTGCCGGCGGCGGCTATGCGCAGGTCGTTCCCATGGAGGACATCAACCTGCACTTTACAGGCGATTTCCACGCCATAGGTGCGGCAAACAACCTGCTGGCTGCACTGCTTGACAATCATATACAGCAGGGCAATGCCCTCGGCATCGACGCCAAGCAGATCACATGGAAGCGCGCCGTCGACATGAACGACCGTCAGCTGCGCCACATCGTGGACGGTCTCGGCGGCAAGGCGCAGGGCGTTCCGCGCGAGGACGGCTTTGACATCACGGTGGCCAGCGAGGTCATGGCGGTGCTGTGCCTTTCGAGCAATATTGCAGATCTCAAGGCGCGTCTGGGACGCATGATCGTTGCCTACACCTTTGACGGCAGACCGGTCACGGCGCATGACCTCAAGGCCGAGGGCGCTATGGCGGCGCTGCTCAAGGATGCTCTCAAGCCGAACCTCGTCCAGACACTCGAGGGAACGCCGGCGTTCATTCACGGCGGTCCGTTTGCCAATATCGCTCACGGCTGCAACAGCGTGACCGCAACACGCATGGCCCTCAAGCTTGCCGATTACGCCGTGACAGAGGCGGGCTTTGCCGCGGATCTCGGCGCGGAGAAATTCATTGACATCAAGTGCCGCATGGCGGGACTCCGCCCGAGCGCCGTTGTGATCGTTGCGACCGTGCGCGCCCTCAAATATCACGGCGGCGTGCCCAAGACGGAGCTGAACAACGAGGATCTGGAGGCGCTCGAAAGAGGACTGCCGAACCTGCTGCAGCATGTCAGCAACATCAAAAATGTGTTCGGTCTGCCGTGCGTTGTCGCGGTCAACGCCTTCCCGACGGATACCAAGGCAGAGCTCGACCTCGTCGAGCGCCGCTGCAATGAGCTCGGCGTCAATGTCGCGCTCAGCGAGGTCTGGGCCAAGGGCGGCGAAGGCGGACGCGCGCTGGCAGAGGAGGTCGTGCGCCTGTGCGAGCAGCCGAACGATTTCCGCCAGAGCTATGAGCTCGACACCACGATAGAGGAAAAGCTCAACGCCATCTGCACGAAGATCTACCACGCCGACGGCGTGCAGCTTGTCGGCAATGCGGTCAAGCAGGCAAAGCAGCTTACCGAGCTCGGCTTCGGCAATCTGCCTATCTGCATGGCAAAGACCCAGTACAGCTTCTCCGATGACCCGGCAAAGCTCGGCGCGCCGAAGGGCTTTACCATCAATGTCCGGAATCTGAAGGTCAGCGCCGGAGCCGGCTTCATCGTTGCGCTCACGGGCGACATCATGACCATGCCCGGTCTGCCCAAGGTTCCCGCGGCAGAGAAGATAGATGTCGATGAAAACGGCGTTATCTCGGGACTGTTCTGATGATGCTGGTCAATAGCAGCATTGCCGAATTTTCCGATGCGCTTGCCTCCTCCGAAGCCGTTCCCGGCGGCGGAGGCGTGAGCGCCCTTGCCGGTGCCCTCGGCGCTGGGCTCGGCATAATGGTCGGCTGTCTTACGGTCGGAAAGAAGAAATACGCGCAGACCGAGCCGGAAATGCGCGCGCTCATGCGGCGGGCGGATGAGCTGAAGGCTCGCCTGCTTGCACTCATCGACGAGGACGCCGAAGCGTTTGCGCCGCTGAGCCGGGCATACGCCATGCCCAAGGACGCTCCCGACCGGGACGCGGTCATGGAGAAGTGCCTCGCCGATGCCGCCGCGGCGCCGCTTGAGATAGTGCGCCTGAGCTGTGAGGCGATCGCACTTATGGAGGGCTTTGCGGCAAACGGCAGTGTGCTTGCCGTGTCCGATGCCGGCTGCGGCGCCGCTCTCTGCAGGGCCGCGCTCGAGGCTGCGGCACTTAATGTGTTTGTCAACACGAGACTGATGAAGGATCGCAGCCGTGCAGACGAGATGAATAACTATGTCAATGACTGCCTGGAGACATATCTCCCGCAGGCAGAGCAGACCTATAACGCGGTACGCAGGAGGCTGGTATGAGCTGTACATTATTAAAGGGCGCGCCCGCAGCGGCGGCGCTGGACGAAAAAACGGCGGCTGCCGTCGCGGAGCTGGCCGAGAAAAACATCTTTCCCTGCCTCGCCATTCTGCGCGTAGGTGAGCGGACGGACGATCTGGCATATGAACGCGGCGCCATAAAACGGTGCGGCAAGGTGGGCGTGCTGGTAAAGCAGGTCGTTTTGCCGGAGGATGTGACGCAGGAAACGCTGATCTCGGAGATAAATGCGCTCAATGCCGACCCCGCCGTTCACGGTGTGCTCATGTTCCGCCCGCTTCCGAAAACGCTCGACGAGAAGGCGGCCTGTGCCGCGCTGGCTCCGGAAAAGGATGTCGACGGCATTACCGGCGGCTCCATGTCGAAGATCTATTCCGGCAGCGGATACGGCTTCCCGCCCTGCACCGCGCAGTCATGCATGGAGCTTCTGAAGCATTACGGCATTGAGACTGCGGGAAAGCGTGCCGCCGTGATCGGACGCAGTCTCGTTATCGGTCGTCCGGCTGCCATGCTGCTCATGGCGGCAAACGCCACGGTCACGATATGCCACACAAAAACGCAGAATATGCCGTCCGTCGTGCGCGAGGCGGATATCGTTGTCGTCGCCGCCGGCAAGGGCGAGTCCATAGGCAGCGAATATTTCCGCGCAGGGCAGACGGTGATAGATGTCGGCATCAACTGGTCCGAGCCCAAGCAGAAGCTCGTCGGCGATGTGAAGCTCGACGAGGCGGAGCGCATCGTATCTGCCGTAACGCCGGTCCCCGGCGGGGTCGGCAGCGTTACTACTGCGGTGCTGGCAGCGCATGTTGTTGAGGCTGCACGCGGATGAAGGGGTTTATCGAATCCGTTCTGGCGGGTCTGTGCATCGCCGTCGGCGGTACGGCTTTTCTTTCCGCAGACTCAAAGCCTCTGGGAGCGCTGCTGTTCACGGTGGGGCTTTTCACGATCTGCACATTCGGCTTTCGCCTGTTCACGGGCAAGGTGTGCTATGTCTTGGAAAATGACCGAAGCTATGCTCTCGGTCTTCCGGGCATATGGCTCGGAAACCTGGTCGGTGCGTGGGGCGCGGCGGAGCTGATACGGCTCACCCGCATTGCCGGTATCGCCGATAAGGCGGCGGTGCTGTGCAGCCAGAAGCTCGATGACAGCCTGCTGAGCGTCTTTATACTTGCGGTGTTCTGCAATATCCTCATCTTTATTGCGGTCGACGGCTTTCGGAAAAATCCCCATGAGACGGGAAAATATCTCTCGCTGTTTTTCGGCGTGACGGTATTTATCCTCTGCGGCTTTGAGCACTGCGTGGCCAATATGTTTTACATTTCCGTGGCTCATATGTGGAGCGGAAGGGCAGTCGTTTTCATTCTTGTGAACACGCTGGGGAACGCCGTAGGCGGACTGCTCATCCCTGCCGCAGGAAAATATCTAAAATAAGTGTCAGAGTAGAACATGGTGCGTCAAGTGCCGGGGGATGGGAAGTAGCCCTCGGACGAAAGCACTCCGCTGCGGTACCGTGTTCGCGTCCGCTGCCACTAAAGGAAAGGCTCCTTTTGTGGCGACTGTCACGAAAGGAGTATTTTATTTTGAAAACAACAAAGCAAATGGCGACAAACGCCATGCTGGCCGCGATGTGTGCGGTGCTCGGCGTGGTCTCCGTCGACATGGGCAGCATCAAAATTACGTTTGAGAGCATCCCCATCCTGATAGGCGCGCTGCTGTTCGGTCCGACCGACGGAGCGGTCATCGGCTTCGTGGGAACCTTTGTGTATCAGATCCTGCGCTACGGTCTTTCCGTTACCACATTCCTTTGGATGCTGCCGTATGTTGTCTGCGGCTTCATCGTGGGTGCGTATGCAAGACGCAGGGATTTTCATCTGACGAAAAAGCAGACGATACTTATCATTATCATTGCCGAGCTTGTAGTGACGACGCTGAATACGGGCGTAATGTACATTGACAGCAAGGTCTACGGGTATTATTCTTCTGTATATATCTTCGGCATGCTGTTCGTGCGGTATGCGGTGTGCGTAGGCAAGGCGGCGGTGACCGGAGCGATCATGCCGTCGCTGCTGGAGCTGCTGCGCGGCAGAGCTTTTTCGGAAGTGAGGCAGAAGTGAAGTGACTGCAAGGGAAGCCATAGAATACATAGAGCGCCAGACATGGAGCAGCACGCGGCTCGGACTGGAACGCACGCGGGAGCTGCTCGGTAAGCTTGGAGATCCCCAGAAAAAGCTGAGCTTTGTCCATGTGGCAGGCACTAACGGCAAGGGCTCCACCTGCGCGATGCTCGCATCCGTTTTGCAGGCTGCGGGCTATCGGACGGGACTTTATACCTCGCCGTATATCTGCCGCTTCAACGAGCGCATGCAGGTCAACGGGGAAAGCATTTCAGATGAAGAACTGGCGGAGCTGACGGAGCTCGTCATGCCGGCGGCCGAGCAGATGAGTGATCACCCGAGTCAGTTCGAGCTTGTTACCGCGATCGCAATGCGGTATTTTTTAGACGCGGGGTGCGACATCGTCGTGCTTGAGGTCGGTCTCGGAGGTGCGCTCGACAGCACGAATGTTATCGACCGGCCCGAGGCGGCGGTCATCACGAACATCGGTCTTGAGCATACGGAGTATCTGGGCAATACACTTGCGCAGATCGCCGCGGCAAAGGCGGGCATCATCAAGCCCGGCTGCACGGCGGTGTGCTACAGGGGCGCGCCGGAGGTCGAGGCAGTATTTGAAGATGTATGCCGTGAGCGGGGCGCGGAGCTCGTCAAGGCAGACTTCGAGGCACTGCAGCCGTTATCCGCCGATCTTACCGGGCAGTATTTCCGGCGCGGGTCGGAAAAGCTCTTTTTGCCGCTGCTCGGTGCGCACCAGCTGCGCAATGCGGCGGTCGCTCTCGATACGGTCGATGTGCTGCGCCGTCACGGCTGGCGCGTGCCGGAAGCCGCGCTTCGGCAGGGACTTGCGCGCACGGTGTGGCCGGCGCGCTTTGAGCTTCTGCGGCGCGAGCCGGTATTCATCGTTGACGGCGCGCACAATCCGCAGTGTGTGCAGGCGCTGGTGCAGGCGATCGAGGCATACCTGCCGGGGGAGCGCGTGACCTTTCTTACGGGCGTGCTTGCCGATAAGGATTATATGACCATGCTCCGATGCATGGCGCCGTATGCGCTGCATTTTGTCTGCATTACGCCGGACAGCCCCAGAGCACTTCCGGCGCAGGAGCTCGTTTCGACGCTCCGCGCCATGGGGCTGAGCGCCGAGGCTGCGGAGGATACGGACACCGGCATTGCCGCCGCGCTGCATGCGGCCGGTGACGGACCGGTCGTGGCATGCGGGTCGCTGTATATGGCGGGGCTCGTTCGCCGGAGGGCAAAAGAGCTATTTGAGACATGAGGTGAACAGATGGATACAGCTGTGCAGAAAAAGCTGCTTCGGGCAGAGGTCAGGGCATCCGAACGGGCAATGAGCCGAGAGGAAAAGCGCCGTGCGGATGAGTCGATAACGCAGACCGTTCTGTCAACGGAGATATACCGGTCGGCAAGGACCGTGTTCGCATTTGTCGGCACCGACCGAGAGATCGACACATCGGCGCTGCTCTGCGGCATTCTCGGCAGCGGCAAACGCCTGTGCGTACCGCTGTGTACCGGCGACGGACTCATGCAGCCCAAGGAGATACACTCGCTCGGCGAGCTTGCTCCGGGCGCCTACGGTATTCCGGAGCCGTCCGCGGACTGCCGCAGTGTCGCGCCGGAGGAGATCGACCTTGTGATCGTCCCGTGCGTAAGCTGCAGCCATAACGGAGCGCGTCTCGGTCAGGGCGGCGGCTTTTACGACCGTTTTTTCGAGCACTACCGAGGCGAGTCTATCCTCGTCTGCCGCGAGAGGCTGACAAGAGAAGATATCCCGACGGAGCCGCATGACGCGCGCTTTCGGACGGTGGTCACCGACAGCGGACTGTATACCCTGTGACCCACGATTTGCGTGCAGCTGCGCCACGGCAAAGCAATACCCTCTGATACAGAATTTTCGCTTTTCTGCATCAGAGGGTGTTTGTTTTTTGTTGTTCGCTTTTTTGCGGTAAGGCGGACTCAGGTCTGGGAGCGGTAGATGAAGGTCACGACCTGACCGCGTATGCAGGTATCATCCGGAGCGAAAATGCCGCCGCCGTAGCCCTGCGTTACACCCGCCTCGGCAGCCCAGAGAACGGGCTGGTAATAGTACGAGGTCGAGGAGACATCGGTGAAGGGATTATCCCCGCCGGACACCGGCTTGTCGAGGTAGCGCCACAGGAAGGTGACGAACTGCGCTCTCGTGCATGTGCCGTCGGGCGCAAAGGAGCTTTCGCTCATGCCAGTGGTTATGCCGTTTTCGACCGCCCACAGAACGGGCTTGTAGTAGTAGGCGCTCTCGGAAACATCCGAGAAGGGGTCGTCAGTGCCCTCAGGGTCGGGCGAGCCGGCCAGACGCCACAGGAAGGTGACGACCTGAGCGCGGGTGCATTTGCCGTCAGGCTCGAAGGTGGTGGCCGTTATGCCAGTGGTTATGCCGTTCTCCGCCGCCCAGAGTATCGCGTCGGTGTAGAACAGGTGCCGGACCTTCGCGTCAATATCGGTGAACGGATTTTCGACATTGCAAACGGTGCACTTGCCGTTTACGAAGCTATGTCCGAGCATGTTCTTGTAGTTGGCGGTGAAGGTTTCGCCGCAGCTTGCGGTCTTGCAGGTGTAAACGGTGTAGCCCTTTTCCGAGCAGGTGGGCGCTACGGTCACGACGGCAAAATCGTGAACATGGTTGTCCCAGCTTTCCCATGTGAGGGTGCCGCCGTAGCTCTTGCCGACCTCATTGCTCCATGCGGTGCCGTTTGCGGGGTAGACTATCGAGGTTGAAACGCCGTCGAATGCCTTGGGAGCAATTGTGCCGAGCTCGCCGTTAACGCGGACATAGTTAGGGCTTGCGCCGCCGGGCAGGGCATTGTTTTCAAGCGAGAGCCTGCGGCAGTCGAACGATATGGATTGCAGCGCCGTGCAGCCGGCAAAGGCATTGAACGCAACGGTCAGACTGTCGAAGCGGTTGTATATGCTGAACTCATGCAGCGCCGTGCAGCCGTAGAATGCATTTGTCTCGACGACCGAGTCGCCGGAGGCGTAAACGGTGCTTTCCTCGTCGCCGATAATGACGGCGGTGAGCGCGGTGCAGTTTCTGAAGCTGTCGCTGCTTATCCTTGCAACGGTGGACGGGAGCTGTGCAAGCGTCAGCGCCGTGCAGCCCGAAAATGCGCCCTCACCGAGCGAGGTTACACTCGTCGGCAGCAGTATCGAGGTCAGACCCGACTGCGCAAAGGCGGATCTCCCGATGCTCGTACAGCTCGTAGGAACGGAAATGCTCTTAAGAGCCGTGCAGCCCTTGAAGCACTCGGCGCCGATGACCTTTATGCCGCTTAGCCCGCTTATATCGCTCAGGCTCGTGCAGCCGTAGAATGCGCCGTCGCCGAGCTTTTTGATGCCCGAACCGCTGAGCTCGACGGTCGTGAGCTTCGTGAGATTTGCAAACGCATAGTCGCCGATGCTCTTAACGCCGGAGCCTACCTGCACCTTGGTGATGCAGCCGGCATAGTCGCTCCACGGTGCGCCGAGGTCCTTTGCGGAGGTGTAGCCCGTCATTTCGCCGGTGCCGCTTATCTTCAGCGTTCCTATATCAAGGTTAAGGCTCCAGCTCAGACCCGTGCCGCAGGTGCCGCGGACGGTCATGTCCTTCCATTGGGCGTACAGGGTGATATCCTCGTGGATGATCTCGCCGTCATTGATGTTTCTGCCGCCTATTGGAGCGGTAAACCAGCCGAGGAAGCGAAAGCCCTCACGCGTGGGCGTGGGCAGACCGTTGACGGCGCCGTCGGCGGTCACATAAGCGGTGGTCTGGCTGCATGAGCCGCCGTTGGGGTCGAGCGTTACGGTGATAAGTCCCGGACCGCCGCCCTCCTTATTGGTTATGTACCATATTTTGCTTATATTGCTGATAACGCTGTCCTGCGTGCCGCCGCGCTTCTGCGCGTTCCAGCTCTGGGAGAGCTTTATCCTGCCGCTTGCGGTGCCGTTGGCGGGATCGGCGCAGTAGAAGGTGCCGGTCGCCGAGTCATAATCGGTCAGCAACACGGCGTGGGGTATGCCGGTGTCGTATATGACAAAGCCCTCGGGATGCTTATCCAGCAGCGCTATAAGCGAGCTCTTTTTGTCGGAGCCGCTTACAAAATCCTTTGTGCCGAGTACGGTCATGCCCATATAGGTGAAATTGTTGTACAGACCTGTGCCGTTTATCCATGCGGTGCTGCTGAGCGAGGATTCGGTTATCGTATCCCACTCGGTATTGCCGTCAACTATCGCGCGGCGGCGCAGCATCATAACGGAGGATGCGAGCGTGCATTTGCCGCTCTCGCTCTGCTTTATAAAAACATTGTCGTCGTTTATCGTTTCCGCCAGCGCGCTTATCGCCATTGCCGGCAGCATCGTCAGCACCAGTGCAAGCACCAGAACCATACTCAAAATGCGTTTTTTCATTATTCCCTCCCGGTGGTCCGTAGTCACAATCGACAATTATAGACCACCGGCGCGCCGGAGGCAAGCAATTTCAAGGAATGTTTACATTTCTAAATAAGCAGCGGAGCAAGCGTGAGTATGCCGAGATTGTCGGAAAAGATCTCGTCAAACTGGCTTATCGGCAGCGGATTTTTACCGATCCCCGCCTCGACGGTGTAGCCGGGGCGGTCGAAGCTTTGGATGAACCAGTCCTTGTAGCCGGCAAAGCCCGAGGCATAGGGAGTGTCCTCTGCGGCATAGCCGGAAACGGCGGCAAAGGTATCGGCTATCCCGCGTGAGCCGTCCGGCTCGTAGTCAAGATAGCGCCAGTATATGACCCTGCCCTGCGTGTGATATGCGAGGATGAGCCGCGGCGAGAGGGAGAGCGTGAAATCATACATGGCGCGGCTCTCGGGCGCACTGAGCGGAGCGGAGCCCACATAGTCGGCGGGCGCAGGGCTGACAAAGCCCTGCGCAAATTTGTTCTCGCGCGCCTGCTCCCAGCCCGCGGGGTATTGCAGATTGAGGTCGGTCCCGCGTATATTTGCCTTCCAGCCGGACGGAAACGGTATCGCGGGGTAATCGTGCGCGATACCGGCGGCGCTTTGATAGTACTCGCCGGAGCTCAGCTCACCCGTTACGAGGTCAACGCCGTCGGGATTTACGCATGGAGCTATGTACACCGCGGCGGACTTGAGCAGCTCCTGCGCGCTGTGCCCGAAAATGCTGCCGCTGCGGGCTTCCGCACGCGCGAGAAGCTCGAAAAACCGCAGCACCACCGGCGTTGTTATCCACTCGTTGGCGTGGTGGCTCGCATTATAAAAAACGCGGTCCGAGCCGCTGCCTATGGCGAGAAACCACAGCGGCGAGCCCATGACCGAGCTGCCGATGCGTCCGCTTTTAACGCTCGGATAGCGCGCGGCGATGCCGCGGACGCAGTAGGAAACGAGTGCTGAAGTAAATGCGATGCCTGTGGGCACAATATCAAACGGGAGCGGCACGGTAACGCTGCTGCCGACCCGAAGGCTTTCGGCGCTTATGCCCGGATTTGCCGTCAGTATCGCGGAAAGCTCTGCATTGTGCATCTGCGCGATCGAAAAAAGCGTGTCTCCGCGATGGACGCGGTGGACGGCGAAGCCCGTGTAGTACGGCATGAGCGCGCGGGTGGTCTGCGGACCGACTATTCCGTCGGCACCGAGACCGTTATCGGCTTGAAAGTGCATGACCGCATCGCGCGTTTTCACGCCGAAAATTCCGTCGAGATCAAGGGTCGCCGTGCCCGCGCGCCCGAGGGCGAGCTGTAAAAGCTGTACCGACGGTCCCGCTGAGCCGAGCTTTAGTATTCTCATATAATGACCTCCTCACAACAAAAAAATTTACCTGTACGCGTTTTTGCCGAAAACACGGCACAAGGTAATTGAGCAAAAAATAGGCTTATATATTTTACGCGGTGTACCGCATACTTTATGTGAGGAGGTGAGATATGGCGATCAAAAAAATTGCGGGAGCGCTGTTTGCCGTTGTGCTGTGCTTTGTGCTCGGCGCGGCGGCACTTGCCCAGCCGCTTGTTCCCGGCGGCAGGGCGCTGGGCATAAGAATGACTGCCGACGGAGTGATGATAGCAGGCATATCCGAGGTCGAAACGGCTTCGGGCAAATGCTCTCCGGCGGAAAAGGCGGGGCTGAAGCCCGGCGATGTCATAACCATGCTCGGCGCTTCGAAAATAAGCACGGCAGACGATTTCAAGGCGGCCCTGAACGGGCTTGACGGCAGCAGGACGACCGTTACCGTCGAGCGGGAGGGCAAAACCAGGCAGCTTGCCATAACGCCCGCGCAGGATGCGTCGGGTGCATGGAAGCTCGGTCTATGGCTGCGCGACGGCGTGAGCGGCGTCGGCACGCTGACATTTTATGATCCGGCGACCGGAGTTTACGGCGCGCTCGGTCACGGCATCAGCGACGACGACACCGGTCAGCTCCTGCCGCTGGGTGACGGCGAGGTTTACGATGCTCAGATAATAGGTATCGTGCCCGGACAGGCCGGAGCTCCGGGACAGCTTGACGGCAGCACCGACTGCACGAAATTTCTCGGCGATATACGCATAAATTGCGGCTGCGGGATATTCGGCACCGCAGGCTTTGACGGTCAGACCGTCGAGACCGGCGATATTGCCGTGGGCGAGGCGACGATACTGTGCACGCTCTCCGGCAGTCAGGTGCACGAGTACGGCATAGAAATAAAAAAGGTGTACTCCAGTTCCGGGTACACGACGGTCATGCTGACGGTCACAGATCCCAAGCTGCTCGAAATGACCGGCGGTATAGTTCAGGGCATGTCCGGCAGTCCCATAATCCAGAACGGCAGGCTCGTCGGAGCCGTCACCCATGTGTTTGTAAACGATCCGACCTCGGGCTACGGCATCAGCATTCAGAATATGCTCGACATGGCGCAGAAATGTGCCTGAGCGCATGAAAAAACCTCCTCTGACGAGGAGGTTTTTTCAGAGGCGCTTTTCCGCACCTGCGGATACGGTCATCGCGCTGTCCCGACCGGTGATTACCGACAAAACCGGTATATTGCCGCGCTAAATCGGTGCGTCATTGCGCCGCCGAAAAAATCAGGTGTCCTGCATTGCCTTCCGGAATTTCGGCAGCACGCCGATGCCGTTCGTGCGGTGCGGCGGGAGCTGATATATATCGTGACCGGGGTAGTCGTTGCCCTCTATGAGCAGCGGTCCGTTATCCGTAACGCACACATCCCAGCCGACTATGCCGACCTGCGGCACGACCTGTCCGGCTTGCTCGCAAAGGTCCGTTACCTCATCCCACAGCGGGATCCTGAAGCCCTTTATCGCAACGCCGGTGAGCGGATGCACATCGTACAGCCTGCCCGACTTGTCCAGTGCCGGATAGATTATTTCGCCGCGGTCCTCCTCGATGGGCACGACCATGCCGCCGTTATTGAAGTTATCGACATACCTGCCGTTGCCGATGCGGAGATATGCCGCGACCACCTTTGTCCTGCCGCCGTGCGTGAAGGTTATCACACGGCAGGTGTTGACCGAGCACGGATGCAGCGCCATAAGGTCGCGGTGCTGCACGACGCACTCCTCGAGTATGATGTGACCGGCGCCGCGGAGATGCTCACGCAGCGGCTGATCGAGCTCACGGATGTCGATCTTCTCAATACCCTTGCCGCACTGACCGTCCACCGGCTTTGCCATGAAAACGGGGTGCTTTGCGGTGAACTCCGCTATCTCGGCATCGGAGGCGGTGTCAAAATCGAGCCAGTCACGGTGCAGGAATGCCGAGAAGTTTTTCGCAAATTTGAGCTTGTTCTCTATCTCGGGCATATATGCCGGGTCGTTATACTTTTTGATAAAGCTGTTGTTCATGCCGCGCGTCAGTATCGTTTTACGCTGGGCGGCGTTGAGATCATACATCTCAAACAGCCAGTAGTCCATGTATCCCGCCTGATACCGCAGTCCGCACCATACCATGTCAAAAAATATAAAAAGCCTGCTCTTTCCGGACTTTTCGTGCACCTCGTCGATCTTTTGGAACATCTGGCGCCAATTCAGCCCTATTATGCGCGCAAGCAGAAATTTCAGTTTGCCCATCGTGCATCTCCTTAACGATTAGTGCACCTATTATATTATCCGCCGCCGGCAAAATCAATCCCGTTTTATGCGAGGGATTCTTCGTTCAGACAATATAACAAGATCCCGGCAATACTTTGTGTATTACCGAGATCTTCACTTACACTTATATGCTTTTAAAGCGCCGCACCGAGAGCCTTGCATTTTGCAAGTGCCTGACTGTCGGGCTCGCCCTGACAGATCACGCTGTCGGCAGTGAGGCTTATACCGGCTGCGCGGCAATCGTCCTCCCAGAGCTGCATCCAGTCGCCGTCGCCCCAGCCGTAGGAGCCGAACAGCGCGACCTTCTTACCGGCAAGAGCACCCTTTACGCTCTCGAACATGGGCTCAAATTCGCTCTCCTCAAGAGCCTCCGCGCCCATTGCGGGGCAGCCGAACGCGATGGAGTCATACTCTGCCGCCTTACCTGCGCCGAAGTCGGATGCCTGGATAAGCTCTGCGCCTGCGCCCTCGGCAACTGCCTTTGCCATTGCCTCGGTGTTGCCTGTGCCGCTCCAATATACTACTGCTTTTTTCATTTTGAAATCTTCCTTTCAATGTAATATCTGATCAAGCGCTTTGCCCTTGTATGCACGGGTGCAGCGCTCGAAGCTTGCAAATGTTTTTTTCGCCGCGTCAACATCGCCATAGACCTTCCAACAGCCGATGAGCTTACAGCCGGCGGCGCGGTTTTCGATGAAGCCGCGCACATCCTCCGGCGGATAGCCGAGGAACAATCCGACCTCGTGCGGGAAATCGGCGTTTTGGCGCAGCTTTGTTATGAGACAGCTCAGGCAGCTCTCCGCACGAAGGCATGAGTAGCCGCATTCGCGCAGGATGTCCTGCGCGGCGCTGTTTTCAAGGTCGCGGCGCAGCTTCTCCGGACGGTAGAGGTACAGCAGCACGCGGCTGTGCATATACCGCATGGGCACTATCCTCAGCCCGCGCGGCACCAGCATCGCGTTGAGCGAACGCAGCCACGCCGTGACCTCCTCGCGGCTCTCATATTCCGCCGAAAACATATTTGCTGTTTTCAGACCCGCAAGCGTCGGTGCGCACTGCGAGACAACGATCTCATCACTCATTTTTTCAGCGGCATTCCGTTGCCGCGACTGTACGCTCTTTTTCGTCCTAAGCCTTCCTGCGTTGCCGCATCATCCTTATTATGCGGCAAAAACGGAGCCTTATCCGCTCCAAATGAAGCGGGCAAGGCTCCAAATAGGCTTTTTTAGAGGCGTTTGTCCGTGCTCTCAGGTCGGGCAGCCGCAGCAGCAGTACCGGCAGGTGCGCAAAAAAAGCCGCCGAAAAAGCATAATTGAGGAAGCGTCGGGCAAAATAGCATCGGGGTGTTGTTAAAATGCATATACGAAAAAAGACATTTATTATAACCGTCACCTACCTTGCTGCGGCGGTCATCGCGCTGGGTGCGTACACGCTGGTGCACAGCGGTCTCGAACGCAGCTACCGCCGCACCGCCGAATACGGCTATGCCCACGCGTTTGAGGAGGTCGTGCTCGCGGCATCGAATCTGAGCGACGCGCTGCACCGCGCATCGTATACCGCGGGACCGGAGCTCAGCAGCGCGGTGTGCGCGGATATATACGGCAACTGCCTTGCAGCCGGCATGACCATGGCCGCACTGCCGTTTTCAACCCAGGAGCTCGAGCAGACCGCCGCGTTTATCGGCATCGCCGGCGACTATGCGCGCTCGGTGCAGCGGCAGTCGGCGGAAAGCGGTCTCGACGATAATGCGCGGTCGAACTTCGCTGCCCTGTATAAGACGGCAGCCGCGCTCACCGAGCGGCTCGGCAAGCTTCAAACGGCGGTCAACAACGGCGAAACGCTCATGGACGAGCCGGAAAATGTTTTCGGCCAGTCCGGCGCGCTCGTCAGCACGGCCATGCTCGAAATGGACGCCCGCGTAGGTGACACACAGCTTGACGGATACGCAGGCAGATACTCCCGCACGGTCTCCGAAACGAGCGCAGAGCCGATGCCGGAGGCGGAGGCGCGGCGGATAGCCGCCGACTTTTTCGGATTCGATCCGGAGCAGCTTTCGCTTGCATATACATCCGGCAGCGGCGTGCGCTGCTTCGAGCTTGACGGCGGCAGCAGCATAACCGTTGACGCAAACGGCAATGTGCTGTCGCTCAGCTCGCCGCGCGCGGTCACGGGCGGTATGGATGATGCCGGGCTGACGAAAAAAGCATGGGACTTCCTTGCGTCCCACGGCTTTGAAAATATGTACCTGAGCTCGACCGAGCGCAGCGGCGGCGTTATGAGCTTCGTATTTGAATGTATGCTCGACAATGCTCACTGCGCGGGAGACGGCGTTCGCCTGTCCATAGCGGGCGACGACGGCGAGGTCTACGCCTACGACGCGGTCGGGCATATAAAAAACCACGGCACGCAGCAGCGCCCGTCAAGCATTGTAGACGAGCAAACTGCCGCTGCGGTGCTGCCGGATACGCTTACGGAAAACGGCTCACGCATGTGCTACGCCGAGACCGACGGCGGCGGAAGTACTCTGTGCTACGAATTTGACTGCACGGGCTCAAACGGCGAGACCTTGCGCGTTCTCGTCGATGCCGTCTCCGGCAGACAGTATGCCGTTATATTTTAAAATGCAAAATGCGGCCGAAAAGCCGAAAAACCACGGACGGGGGAGTCCGTGGTTTCCGGTTACATAAATAAAGAAGAGGTTGAACAAAAGCTCGCGCCCGGTGTATCAGGCTTATCATCACGCTTTGTGATCATAATATACCTCATACGCACCCGGCCTTCCGCTCCAAACGGACCGCCTTAGGCTCCGAAACGGCTATTGTTCCATCCTTGCTGCGTGACTCTTTATCGCCTGAAACGATTCGTCGCTTATCACATGCTCCATCTTGCACGCATCCTCGGCCGCGACCTCGGGGTCAACGCCGAGAGCGGTCAGATACTTCGTGAGCAGGGTGTGCCGCTCGTATATCTTCTCTGCGACCTCGGTGCCGGCGCCGGTCAGGCTCAGGTGCCCCAGCTCGTCAACGGTGAGATAGCCGCCGTTTTTCAGCAGACCGACCGCGCGGCTGACACTCGGCTTTGAATAGCCCATATATTCTCCGACATCTATTGCACGCACATCCTTATACTTTTTCGACAAAACATATATCGTTTCGAGGTACATCTCGCCCGATTCCTGCAAATTCATTGATCCATTCTCCAGCGTTTATATTAATACAATATATAATATAGCACAATGCTTTGAATTTTTCAAGCGCATCGAGTTGCTTTCTGCTAACTCCTACCTGTGCACTCGGATATTATGCACAATTACAGGGGTTAGCAAGGGCTAACTAATTGTGCAACCCTCCAAACCTTTAGTTAAGGTATTGACATTGCGGAATTCGATGCTATTATTCAGGTAGTTAGCGAGAGCTAACTTTAGTTTGCACCCTCAGTTAGCATGTGCTAATTGGTTGGAGAAAGGACAGAGAATGATGCCTTTAACGCTTGCTGCCGTCGGCGAAGACAATACGATACAGCGCATCGCCGGCAAGCCTGAGGTGAAGAAGCACCTCGAAAATCTCGGCTTTGTAGTCGGGGGAGATGTAAAAGTGTTAACTGCCGTTGGCGAGAATGTCATCGTCAAGGTAAAAGAGGCCAGGATCGCCATAAGCGCGGAAATGGCACAGAAAATATATGTGTGAGGAGCAGAAACATGAAGACTCTGAGAGACGTTAAGATCGGCGAGACCGTCACCGTCAAAAAGCTCCATGGCGAGGGCGCGATAAAGCGCCGCATCATGGACATGGGTATTACCAAGGGCGCTGAGGTCTATGTCCGCAAGGTCGCTCCCCTGGGCGATCCCATCGAGCTCACCGTCCGCGGCTATGAGCTTTCCCTGCGCAAGGCAGATGCAGAAAAGATCGAGGTGGAATAATGGAAAAGAACATTAAAATTGCCCTTGCCGGCAACCCGAACTGCGGTAAAACGACCCTGTTCAACGCGCTGACCGGCTCGAATCAGTTCGTCGGCAACTGGCCCGGCGTTACCGTTGAGAAGAAGGAAGGCAAGCTCAAGAAGTTTGACGGCGTAACGGTCGTTGACCTTCCGGGCATCTACTCGCTTTCCCCCTACACCCTTGAAGAGGTCGTCGCGCGCAACTTCCTGCTCGGCGAGCGCCCCGATGCGATACTGAACATCATCGACGGCACCAACCTCGAGCGTAACCTTTACCTGACCACTCAGCTCACCGAGCTGGGCATCCCCGTTGTCGTTGCGGTCAACATGATGGATATCGTCCGCAAGAACGGCGACGTAATAAACATCAAGGAGCTGTCCCGTCAGCTCGGCTGCAAGGTGCTGGAGATCTCCGCACTCAAGGGCGACGGCGTGACCGAAGCCGCGGCAGCCGCAGTCGATGCCGCAAAGAACGGCAAGACCATCCCCATGCACTCGTTCTCCGGCGTTGTCGAGCACGCCATCGCCCACATCGAGGAGGCCGTCCTGCACGAGCTGCCCGAGGAGCAGCAGCGCTGGTACGCCATCAAGATCTTCGAGCATGACGACAAGGTGCTTGCAAAGCTTGCGATAAAGCCCGAGGTCATGCAGCACATCGACGCGGACATCAAGGCCGCCGAGGATGAGCTCGACGACGATGCCGAGAGCATCATCACCAACGAGCGCTACATCTACATAGCCTCCATCATCAAGGCCTGCTACAAGAAGAAAAACGTCGGAAAGCTCACCACCTCCGACAAGATAGATAAGATAGTCACCAACCGCTGGCTGGG
>CAVHZB010000035.1:0-10092 GCA_963640555.1 Phascolarctobacterium succinatutens | reverse complement strand
GGCGTGAAGGGCGAGCTTCCTGCATACAGCGTAAGCTACAGCTACGAAGGCACAGTCCCCGATGGCGCGAACGATCAGCTTCCCGAATCAGAGACCCACAAGAAGGGAACGACCGTTTCCGTAGCAGACGCACCCAGCGTGGCGGGCTATGTATTCAGCGGCTGGACTACCTCTAATGCCGAGGTCACCGACGGTTCGTTCACAATGCCCAACAAGCAGGTAGAATTTGTCGGTAAATGGGCAAAGAGAAGCGATCTGACCTACACCGTCAACTACTACCTCAACGGAACGGACACAACCGTGGCTGAGTCCAAGACCGTCACCGATAAGACTCTCGGCGAGGTAGTCACCGAGTCGCCCATCTCCGTTGACGGCTATACCGCAGTTCCGGATCAGAACGGAACCATCACCATCGCCGCCGACGGCAATGTGATAAATTTCTACTACTATAAAAATGTGACCGTGACCGCAAACAGCGATACCTTCACCTATAACGGGAAAGCGCACAGCGTAAGCGGCTTTACCTGCTCCGATGCAAACGCAAGCTTTGACCTCACCGTCGGCGCGACCGGCACCGATGTCGGCGAGTATCCGGCACAGTTTGAAGAAGGTACGGTCGGCACCGTTGATGCTTCCAAGACCTACATCATAACCGAAGCAAACGACGGTAAGCTCACCATTAATCCTATCGACACCGTCACCGTTACCATCACCGGCAGCAATAAGACCGTTGACTATAACGGCACTGAGCAGTCCGTCACCGGCTACACCGTGAATATAGACAACGACCTGTATAAGGAAGCCGACTTCAGCTTCACCGGCAATGCTACCGCAAAGGGCACCGATGCAGATACCTACAAGATGAACCTTGACAAGGATCAGTTTGTAAACAACAACAAAAACTTCAAGAATGTTGTGTTTGTAGTAAAGGACGGTTCCCTTACCATCACTAAGGCAGAGGTCAAGTTTGCAGGCGGAAGTAAGGTAACCATTTATAACGGCGAGGAGCAGTCCGTCAGCAATATCACTGCTACCGGACTTGTCGACGGCCATGAATACAGCGGACTTACTTACATTGCAAAGGGCACCGATGCAGGCTCCTATGACGGTGCATTCACCGGCACTGCCGTCATTAAGGACGCACAGGGCAACGATGTCACCAAGAACTACATTGCAAAGACCGAGATCGGTCAGCTCGTCATCAACCCCATAAGCGACAAGGTCACCGTGACCATCACCGGCAATACGGATACCGTTAAGTACAACGGCGACGAGCACACCGTCAGCGGCTACACCTACGAAGCCAGCAATGAGCTGTACACCGATAAGGACTTCATGTACAAGAAGGATGTGCAGCCCGAGGCAAAGGGCGTGAATGCCGACACCTACGTGCTCGGTCTTGACTCCGTGGACTTCATGAATATCAGCAAAAACTTTACGGAAGTTGAGTTCGTAGTTAACGACGGCTCCCTCGTTATCGAAAAGCGCGTTGTGAAGCTCACCTCCGCAAGCGATGAGAAGACCTACGACGGAAAGCCTCTCACCAACGATACCGTCACCGTGAGCGGCGATGGCTTTGTTAAGAGCGATGCGGTCGTTTGCGATGTCACCGGCACCCAGACCGCTACCGGCTCCAGCGAGAACGAGTTCACCTACGAGGCAAAGGACAATACGAACCTTGCCAACTACGAGATCACAACCGAGTTCGGTATCCTCACCGTAAAGCAGCTTCTTGAGACCGATGAGCACTTCAACTATGTTATCGGCTATCCCGACGGTACCATCCGTCCCGAAGGCAACATCACCCGCGCCGAGGTCGCGACGATATTCTTCCGCCTGCTGACCGATGACGCGCGTGCAGAGTTTGACTCCACTGAGAACAGCTTCAAGGATGTTGCGGCAGGCTCGTGGTACAACAGAGCCATTTCCACCCTTGCAAATGCGAACATCCTCATCGGCGATGAGAAGGGAAACTTCAGACCGAACGATTCCATCACCCGCGCAGAGATGGCAACCATCATAGCAAGGTTCGACAAGCTCACCGAGACCGGCAAGACCTTCTCCGACATAGAGGGTCACTGGGCTCAGGAGGCCATTGAAATGGCAGCGACCAAGGGCTGGCTCAACGGTTATACCGACGGAACATTCCTCCCGAACAACGCTATCAAGAGAGCCGAGACCTTCGCGATAATAAACAGGGTGCTTAACCGCAAGGTCAACTCTCAGGATGACCTGCTCGTTGACGAGATGAATGTCTGGAAGGACAATATGGATCCCGAGGCATGGTACTACTACGATGTGCAGGAAGCGACCAACAACCACGAGTGCGAGCGCATCGACATGAGCGAGTACGAGCACTGGACCAAGAAGCTTACCGACATTGACTGGGCAAGCTACCAGTTCTGAGCTTATACCAAAACCCTATCACAAGGCAGACTATCTGCCTTGTGATTTTTTTATTCTCGTGGTATAATGATGTGTGAAACATTGCAGAACTTAGCGGAGGTCGCGGCTTTGGATAAATTTAAGCTTGTGTCGCCATATGCGCCCATGGGTGATCAGCCCGAGGCTATATCACAGCTTGTTTCCGGCATAGAAAACGGACTTGATGAGCAGGTGCTGCTCGGAGTCACCGGCTCGGGCAAGACCTTCACGATGGCAAGCGTTATCGAGAGGATAAACCGTCCTACCCTTGTTCTGGCGCATAATAAAACTCTTGCGGCTCAGCTCTGCTCGGAGTTCCGCGAGTTTTTTCCGGAGAATGCCGTTGAGTATTTCGTCTCGTATTACGATTACTATCAGCCCGAGGCATATATACCGCATACCGATACATTCATCGAAAAGGACAGCTCAATAAACGATGAGATCGAGCGCCTGCGGCACAGTGCGACCTCAAGTCTGTTTGAGCGCCGCGATGTTATAGTCGTTGCATCTGTCTCCTGCATTTACGGCTTAGGTGACCCGATAGATTATAAAAGCATGGTCATATCCATCCGACCGGGGCAGACAAGAGATATCGACGAGCTCCTGCGCAAGCTCATTGAGATACGCTATGAGCGCAATGACATTGCCTTTGAGAGAAATAAGTTCCGCGTCCGCGGCGATACGATAGAAATATTCCCCGCATATTCCACCGATAAGGCGATAAGAGTTGAGTTCTTCGGCGATGAGATCGACCGCATAAGCGAGGTCAATGTAGTTACCGGTGTGCCGCTGCGGTATCTGAATCACGCCGCCATATATCCTGCAAGCCACTATGTTGTCGGCAGGGATAAAATGTCGCGCGCTATAGACGATATACGAAGCGAATGCGAGGAGAGAGTAAGGTACTTTGAGGATAACGGCAAGCTGCTTGAGGCTCAGCGCATAGCTCAGCGCACAAATTATGACATCGAAATGATGCAGGAGCTGGGGTATTGCTCCGGCATAGAGAACTACTCACGCGTTATATCGAACAGACCCGCAGGCTCCGCGCCTATGACGCTGCTCGATTATTTTCCTAAGGATTTTATGCTTTTCGTGGACGAGAGCCATGTAACGCTTCCGCAGGTCAGGGCAATGTACCGCGGCGACCACGCTCGAAAGGAGTCGCTTGTCGAGTATGGCTTCCGGCTGCCATCGGCTTATGATAACCGCCCGCTTAAATTCGAGGAATTCAGGGAGAGAATAAATCAGGCGGTGTATGTCTCAGCAACTCCCGGAGATTATGAGCGCGAGCGCGCGGGGCAGATAGCCGAGCAGATAATCCGTCCGACAGGACTTCTCGATCCGATGATCTCCGTGCGTCCCGTGCAGGGGCAGATAGACGACCTTATAAGCGAGATAAACACCCGTATCGAAAAGCATCAGCGCACGCTGGTAACAACGCTGACCAAAAAAATGGCGGAGGACCTTACCGAGTATCTCGGTGCGGCGGGCATAAAATGCCGGTATATGCACCACGATGTGGGCGCGATCGAGCGTATGGAGATAATTCGCAGCCTGCGCTTGGGCGATTTTGATGTGCTCGTCGGCATAAACCTTCTTCGGGAGGGACTTGACCTTCCGGAGGTCAGCCTTGTTGCGATCCTTGATGCCGATAAGGAGGGGTTCCTGCGCAGTGAAACGAGTCTTATCCAGACTATCGGCAGGGCGGCACGAAATGCAGAAGGACTTGTTATAATGTATGCCGACACGATAACGCGCTCCATGCGCCTCGCCATAGACGAGACAGAACGCCGCCGCGCAAAACAGGCGGCGTACAATGAGGAGCACGGCATTGTGCCCAAAACCATAGTCAAGAGCGTGCGGGAGCTTATCGAGATCTCGAGAGAGAGCGAAAAAACTCTCCGCCGTGCAGACGGAGTGAAGCTTACACGCTCCGAACGCATGGAGCTCATTGATAGGCTTGAGAAGGAAATGAAAGCTGCCGCGAAGATGCTTGAGTTTGAGCTTGCAGCCCAGCTCCGAGACGAGATAGTGCGCCTGCGCGGTGAGGAAAAGAAATGAAACTACTGATACTTGACGGAAACAGCATAGTAAATCGCGCATTCTACGGTATCCGCCGCCTCGATGCGCCTGACGGAACCCCTACAAACGGGGTTTACGGCTTCCTTGCAATACTCAGAAAGCTCATAGATGAGCAGAAGCCCAACGGTGTTGCAGTCACCTTTGACCTTAAAGCGCCGACATTCAGACATCTGAAGTACGACGGCTACAAGGCGCAGCGAAAGGGAATGCCGGAGGAGCTCGCGGTGCAGATGCCGCTGCTGAAGCAGGTGCTCGATGCAATGGGGATACTCCGCCTTGAGCTTGAGGGCTACGAGGCCGATGATATTCTCGGCACAGCCGCGAGAATATGCGAGCAGTCGGGATGGGACTGCCGCATCGTCACCGGAGATAAGGACAGCTTCCAGCTCATAAGCGATAAAACGCATATCTGCCATGTTAAAAGCCGAATGGGTCAGACAACTACTACGGAATATACTCCGGAGGTCTTCGCTGAGGAGTATGGCTTTGCTCCCAAGCACATAGTTGACCTGAAGGCTCTGATGGGCGATTCCTCCGATAATATACCCGGTGTGCCCGGGATAGGCGAAAAAACCGCAATGGCACTCGTGCAGAAGTATACGGAGGTATCAAAAATATACGAGCAGCTCGATACACTCGATATAAAGGAGAGCGTCCGCAAAAAGCTGCGCGAGGGTGAGGACAGTGCGCGCATGTCCTATGAGCTTGCAGCCATCTGCACATCCGCGCCGATAGAGTTTAAGCCTGAGGATGCTTTGTGGGATAACGATTATAAGCCGGAGCTGTATGGTGTGCTCAAGCGCCTCGGCTTCAATAAATTCATAGAAAAGTGGGGCATATCCGAGGATTCGGCATCGGAAAAGGAAAGCTGCCTTGAGCGTTTGCCGATAGTCGAGAATGCCTCGTTTGAAAGCATCTGCGCCGCAGTTTCCGGGGCGGAGCTTGTTGCGGTCGAGGTGAAGGACGGCTTCGACAGCATTGAACTGTGTGACGGCAAAGCCGTTTACCCGGTGCATTGGAGCGCACTCGGTGACGATTATTCCAAGCTCCTCAAGCTTGTTTTCTCGGACGAGACGAGAAAGATCGCCCACGGCGTTAAAGACCTTATGATGCAGCTTGCAGAAGAAAAGCTGCCTCTTGACGGCTTTGCTTACGATACCTCCATAGCCTGCTACCTGCTCGATGCCACCGCAAACGACTATTCACCCGCACGAATGACCATGCGCTATTGCGGCGCGGAGCTTAACGGCACCGAGGCAATATATGCGCTTAAGGCGGCAACCGAGAAAAAGCTCGCGGAGCTTGATATGACAGAGCTTTTCTATGATATTGAGATGCCGCTGTGCCGTGTGCTTGCGGATATGCAGCAGGCAGGCTTTATGATAGACAAAGCTGCGCTGATGAGCTTCGGCGAGAGCCTGACAGATGACATTGAGCGGCTCAGACGGCAGATATGTGAGCTCGCGGGAGGGGAGTTTAACATAAATTCTCCAAAGCAGCTCGGCGAGGTGCTGTTTGAGCGGCTGATGCTTCCCGCCGGTAAAAAAACCAAGACCGGCTGGAGCACGAATGCCGATGTGCTCGAAAAGCTGCGCGGGAAGCACCCGATAATCGAGATGATACTCGACTACAGGATGCTGACAAAGCTGAAATCCACCTATGCCGACGGACTTCTGAAGCTCATAGACTCTGACGGCAGGATAAGGACAAATTTCCAGATGACCGTTACAGCTACCGGACGGCTTTCGAGCACCGATCCCAACCTGCAGAACATTCCGATACGAAAAGAGCTCGGCAGCCATATCCGCGAGATGTTCATAGCATCCAAGGGCAGCGTGCTCGTCGATGCCGACTACAGTCAGATAGAGCTGCGCCTGCTTGCTCATATATCGGGAGACGAGCATATGCGCGCGGCGTTTCAGGCAGGAGAGGACATTCACGCAGTTACCGCGTCGCAGGTGTTCAATACGCCGCTGAACGAAGTAACGCCGCTTCAGCGCAGCCGGGCGAAGGCCGTAAACTTCGGCATCGTATACGGCATATCGTCTTGGTCGCTCGCACAGGATATAGGCGTTTTCCCGAATGAGGCAAAAGCGTATATGGATGCGTATCTTGCCAAGTACGACGGCGTGCGCGAATATATGAAGCGTATAGTCGAGCAGGCGAAGGCGGACGGATATGTAAAAACCCTGTATAACCGCCGCCGTGAGCTGCCGGAGCTGAGATCTTCAAATTTCAATATGCGTTCGTTCGGAGAGCGGGTAGCACTGAATATGCCCATTCAGGGCACGGCTGCGGATATAATAAAGATCGCAATGGTGAATGTGTTTGACCGCCTCAGGTCTGAGGGACTGCGTTCACGACTTATCCTGCAGGTACACGATGAGCTCATCTGCGAATGCCCGGAGGATGAGGCGGAAAGGGTAAAGGATATTCTGCGCGAGGAGATGAGCGGTGCGGTACGGCTGAGCATACCGCTCACCGTTGACGCAAAAACGGGACACAGCTGGGCGGAGGCGCACTGATGCTGACATATGAACAGGCAGGGAATGTGCTCGACGAGCTTGTCGACGAGCTCCCGCAGGAGATATTCAAGTCACTTAACGGCGGCGTAAGCTTCCTTGAGGATACAAAACGCGAGACCGACGGCCGCTATACGCTCGGAATGTATTTTAACGACTCGATGGGAAGGCATATCGAGCTGTACTACGGCTCGTTTGTCGAGCTTTACGGCGACATGGATGACGAGACCTTCAGCCGCAGACTAAAAAGCACGCTGCACCATGAGCTCACGCACCATATTGAGAACAAAGCCGGCGACCGCAGTCTGGAGCGCTGGGACGAGCGGCAGTCCGAGCTTTGCGGCTTCGGCGGAATAAGTGTCGGCAGCATTCTTTTCGTTTGCGGCGATAACAGCCTCTCGCTTGCGGCAGAGAGCGTTTTCAACTCGTCAAAAGGGGAATACTGCCCCGAAATAATCTGCACCTCGGCGGGCTTGTGTGAAAGTAACTGTATAAATCCTCGCGTAAAAAAGTGCTGTGAGGCACTCGGCATCCCACTGGCGGAGCGCGCGCCGGTTCGGGTGTCACGGCAGCTCATAGAAAGCTGCGATGTGACCCTATGCATGACGGCACGGCAGGCGCAGACGCTCTGCGACGAGTATCAGGACCTTGAGGAGCGCATAATGTGCCTTGCCGAGGACGATATATTTCCGCCGGCACTGCCGATAGGCTGGAAAAAGTGCATACTGCGGATAGAGGATGAGGTGCTCGCCGTTATAGACGAGCTGCGTGAGGAAATGCTCTGATGGTAAAGATCATTGACACGGAGCCGAGACACATAGATGATATACTTGAGCTTGAGAAAAGGTGCTTTTCCATGCCGTGGACCCGTGAGCAGCTTGTTTCCCAGCTCCCGGACGATATGCATATTTTCCTCACCGCCGAGGATGAGTGCGGTGGTGCGATAGGCTATATCGGACTTATGTATGTGCTCGACGAGGGATATATATCGAATGTCGCCGTATCTCCTGAGCACCGGCGGCAGGGTATAGCGGATATGCTCCTGGATGAGCTCAGACTCCGTGCGCAGGCAAAAAGGCTCAGCTTTCTGACGCTTGAGGTCAGACAGAGCAATATGCCCGCACGGGACCTTTATAAAAAACACGGCTATACGGAGGTAGGGCTGCGAAGGAACTATTACAGCAGACCGACCGAAAACGCCGTTTTGATGACTCTGTTTCTAAGAGAGGAAGAACAATGAAAATTCTTGCATTTGAATCGTCGTGCGACGAGACAGCCGTCGCCGTAGTCGAAAACGGGAGGAATGTACTGACCGATCAGATATTTTCTCAGGCGGATCTCCATGCCATATATGGCGGCGTAGTGCCGGAGATAGCCTCGCGCAGCCATGTTGAGGTCATATCCCGCCTTGCCGAACGCGCAGTACAGGCATCCGGCATAGGAAAAAACGATATCGACGCAGTAGCCGTCACATATGCTCCGGGACTTATCGGCACGGTGCTGGTCGGACTTAACTTTGCAAAGGCCGTTGCAATGAGCCTTGATGTGCCGCTTATACCGGTGCACCACATAAGAGGTCATGTTGCGGCAAATTACATAGCCTATCCCGAGCTTGAGCCGCCGTTTCTGTGTCTTGCCATATCCGGCGGCAACACGCTGATAATAGATGTAAGGGATTACACGGATCTGAAGGTCATGGGTGCAACGCGCGATGACGCCGCGGGAGAGTGCTTCGACAAAACGGCACGCGTTCTCGGTCTGCCTTACCCCGGCGGAAAGCCAATTGACCTGCTCTCACAGGGCGGAGACGATAAGAAATACCGCCTGCCGCGCACGCATATAGACGGGCAGCCATACGAGATGAGCTTTTCGGGTCTCAAGACCGCAGTTATAAACATCGTGCACAACGCCGAACAGAAGGGTGAGGAGCTTGACAGAGCGTCGCTTGCGGCATCCTTTACGGCGGCTGTCAGTGATGCGCTCGTACCGCGCACCATGATGGCGGCAGCCGAGCTTGGATATAAAAAGATCGCCATAGCAGGCGGCGTTGCCGCAAACTCACGCATACGCGCGGATTTCAAGGCAGCAGCCGAGAGGGCGGGATGCGAGCTTTTTGTTCCGCCGCTGAAGCTCTGCGGCGACAATGCGGCAATGATAGGCTGCCAGGGCTATTATGAATACCTTGCCGGCAATACGGCCGGACTGGATCTGAATGCTTACGCAAATATGGAGGTGTGAGTAAGTCAAAATGGGCGTGCACGACGGACACAGAGAGCGGATGAAAAGCCGCTTCGCCGAGGCGGGACTGGACGGCTTCAATGACCATAACGCGCTGGAAATGCTGCTGTTTTACGCACTTCCGCGAAAGGACACCAATGAGCTTGCTCACAGGCTGCTTAAGCATTTCGGCTCGTATTGGGCGGTGTTCGAGGCAAGCTATGAGCAGCTTTGCGCCGTGGAGGGGATAGGAGAGAATGCCGCGACCCTGATAAAGCTCGTGCCTGAGGTAGGGAAGCGGTACCTGCAAACGAAAAGCGTTCCGGACAATACAATTAGTTCGAGCGACGATGCGGGGCGTTACTTCGTATCTAAATTCCTCTATGAGACAAACGAGGTATCCTATGCGCTGCTTTTGAGCTCCACAAACAGCATAATCGCATGCAAGCAGATAAGCCGAGGCATAGTAAACGCAACCGAGATCAGCGTGCGAATGCTTGTTGAGGCAGCGCTTAAATGCAATGCCGTCAGCGTGATAATAGCCCATAATCATCCGGGTGCTCCCGCCATTCCGTCCAGAGAGGATGAGTACAGCACTAAGCTCGTCAAGAAGGCACTTGCGCTGCTCGATATAAAACTTCTCGACCATATCATAGTCAGCGGCAAAGAGTTTCAATCTCTTAACAAAGCGGGTGTTATGTAAACAATATATTGTTTCTGAATTGCAACAAAATTCGACTTGCGGATTTTGAATTATATGTCAAAACGACTGTTTTCGTTGTATTTCAACAAGTTTTTTGTGTTGGAAAGTGTGTTGATAATGTTGATAACTATTTGCATAATA
>CAVHZB010000034.1:1301-13643 GCA_963640555.1 Phascolarctobacterium succinatutens | reverse complement strand
CTGTGCCTTCGTAGCTGTAGCTTACGCTGTATGCAGGAAGCTCGCCCTTCACGCCGGGAACGGTGAAGTCGATGCTCTGATCATTGCCGTCGGCGTCCTTGTAGTGCAGGGTGGTAACGCCATTGGTGGGATAATACTCACCTTCTACAAAGCCTTCCTTAGCGGTGTCGAGCTTTACGGTATAGCTTACGCTATAGGTATAGGTGGTATCATTGCCGCTTGTGGTGATGACGGGATCGGAGAGCGTCCACGCATAGCCGTTTTCCGTTTTGGTATACGCTTCGGGAACGCTCGTCATCTTGACAAATTCGGTCTCGGAGTCGTTGACGACCATTCCGGTGGTTATGCCGTCGACTATTTCCTTGGTTATTGCATCGAATGCCTTGTTAAGTGCATCGGTATCGGCCGCGCTGTATGCCTTGCCCTCGCTTGCTATGTAGGTGGCAAGGAAAGCCGTTGCCGTGACTCTGTCTCCATAGTAGCTACTATTCCCCGGGACATAAGCCATATCGGTGTCCTTGGTGGCGCCGAAGCAGACCGTATAAAGCTCTGCGCCTGTATTTTTCAGGGCAGTCGCCGCCTGCTGAGCACAGAGGCTTGTATATGGGCTGCCGTCGCTGCCGTCATCATAATACTCATCTCCGTAAAAGGTAGGCACGCCGTCGGTGAGCAGGACGGCATTCTTAGCCTGAACGCCGCTAACGGCATCTTGGCCGAGGAGCGACGCCGCCTTCGTGAGACCTGCATCCGTGTTGGTACCGCCGCCGGCTGAAAGACCGTTTATCGCGCTCTTTACCGCTGCAAGACCCGCTTCGGTGGAAACATCCTGCCAATTACACTTAATAGACGCGCTGCTTTCAAAGGACACCACCGCGACATAGCGGCCTTGTCCCGTTACATCTCCCTTATAGCTTTCAAGGAAGCTGTATGCCGCGTTCTTGGCAGCTGTCATACGGGTCTGTTCACTTTTAACCTTGCCAAACATGCCGCTATAATACTTGCAGCTTGAATCATGAGATCCATAACCGCCGCATTCGGCACAGTAGTTCATAGAGCCTGATGTGTCGAGCACCAGAACGGTGGCTGCCGAGCCGGCGGGAACCGCTGTCTTCGTTGTTGTATATGCAACGCTTAGGTCAATTTGATATTCATCATTGCCGAGCGGCGTTGCAGTCTTTTTGGTGACAATATTGCCTTCTGTATGCACACCGTTTTCATTGGCATCCTGCACCCAACTGCCGTTTTCATCGTATCTGCCGTAGACGACATCCCCGGTGCCGTCGGCAAATGCGCCAAACGGCAGCAGCGTCATGATCATAAGGATGCACATGACAAACGCTGTTGCACGCTTTCTTACATTCATTAGTTAATCCTCCTTAGCAAAAAACTAAACTCCACCGCATTCAGGCGACAGCTAACTCCACCTTATACGCTGTGTAACTTCATTTTACCATGTGTCGGCAAAAATGCAAGTAAAATCAGCATGAATTATAAGAACAAATCGTTAATTCCGTTGTGCACAGTGCACAAACTGTCTTACAATCATTTACACGCTATACATTTGCATCAAAAGTGTTCATTTATGTGTCATGACAGGCAATGGCTGTAAAAAAAGCTGCACCACAGACGCGGTGCAGCTTTGAGACTGTTTACTTGAGGACCGTGCGGTCAAAGCGGGCGATCATGCACACGAGCTGTGCACGGGTGGCGTTTCCGGTCGGGTCGAGCGTCCCATCAGGATTGCCCTTGATTATACCTGCGCCGTTTGCCCACAGCATTGCGTCCCTTGCGTAAGCACTGACGGCTGACGCGTCGCTGTAGGAGGCGGTGTAATCGGCGGGAATGTCGGTCTGACCGAAGTAAACGAGCTTATCTGCATACCTGAACAGGAACGAGGCAAGCTGCTCACGGGTCACATTGACATTTTCTCCGAAGCTTTTTTCGCTGAAGCCCTTGGCTATGCCGCAGTTATATGCCCAGATTATCGCGTCCTTGCTCCATTCGCCCTGAAGGTCGGTGAACGGGCAGGTCTTGCCCTTTACCGAGGGCTCTCCGGCGAGGCGGTACAGCACCGTTACGACCTGACCGCGGCTGACGCTGCCGTCGGGAGAAAAGGTGTTCTCGCCCGTGCCCTTTATGAGGTCATTATTATAGGCATAGCTGAGATCGTCATAGTACCATACGCCGTCGGGCACATCGACAAACGGAAGCTCACCGTCGGGCTCGGAGGCGCTCTGCTTATTTGTCATGTAATCGGCGGGGATGCTCATCATCCACGACATTCCGAGCTCACCGTAGTGCGCGCTCATTATGCCGACGATATTGTACAGCAGCGTTGCAAGCTCGTTCGGGCACACCGCGGCAAGCTTGAGGAGGACCTTGACCAGCGGGCGGATCATCTCGCGCACCTGCTCGGCATTGTACTCAGTTATTCCGGCATCGCGCATGGTATCGAGAATTATGTCGGCAATGACCTCGACCGCCGAGTCCTCGCCCTTCATGAGAGCTGCCATTATCCTTGCAAGGTTATCTCTTGCATTCTCGGCGAGGCTCTGCTTTACGGTATCCCACTGCTCGGGATATGTGCCGATGAGCGGCAGAACAAGCTCCTGTATGTCGTCCTGTGCCGCGTATACCTCTGCACGGGTGGTGAACACCTTGGTAAAGAGCTTTTCGACGAATATATCAAGGAACTCGCCCTGCGTCATGACATTGCCCTTGATGCTCTCTATTATTTTATCCGCAGTAGCCATCGGCGTGACGGTGACATATTTGAAGTCGTCAATGCGGTACTCGCCCGCGTTTTCAAAGGTATTGAAAACCGCAAGCATATTCGCCTTGAGCTCATCATAGTCTGCGTCGAGATTTGCCGAGGGCATGACATGGTCAACACCGTATCTTGCAAAGCCCATGCACTCTGGCGGTACGCGCACCACGAGGTCATTGTAGTTTATTATATTGTGGATATTGTTGTACACCTTGCCGCCGACCTTCGATGCATCCGCCCCCATGGGTGCCTCAAAGGTGTAAACATAGACATCCTCAACGGACAGGGTGACATTTTTGCCGAGGCGCTCGCCGGACATTATCATGTCGTCAAGCTTGCCGCCGAGCATATTTGCACCTGCCGCACCGCGGCTGTAGCCGGTGCACCATATCTTTATCTTACCGCTTATCTCGGGGTGGTTTTCAAGGTACTGCCGTAAAAACGCAAAGGCGGTGTCGCGGCAGATGGCAAAGCCGGTGTGGTCGCCCTCAAGTCCGACATTCAGGTCGCCTGCCCACTCGGCATAGTAGCCGCAGCCGCGAAGCCCGATGCCGATAACGGTGTACTTTTCGCCGTTTACGGTGATCTCCTTATTGGCTATGCCGACACCGAAGGTGTTGCGTCCGGGGCGGGTGGTGAAATCGGGATTTGCCTCGAAGTCCTCAAAGCCGCACTGCTCAAAGAAGCTGATGAGGTTTGCAGGTCCCTCCCGATAGCGCGCGGGATCGGCGACATTGCCCGCGGCAAGGCACATAGCCATGGTGACTGTCGCAAGATCCTGACGGTAGCTGTACGCCGTATCCGTGAAGTATCCGTCGCTGTAGGTAAACGGGCACGGATGGTCGGTCTCGGCATCATCATGTCCGGCGTTGAACATGACGGTGCCCGTGACGGTGTCATAATTCTCTGCCGCAAGCGCTGCCATAGGCACAAGCGACACGAGCATCATGAGCACCAGCACGATGCTGAGTACTCTTTTCATTTTTCTTCCTCCGTTATATTTTGAGTTTTACTCTCTTTTTCCATAAGTGCGAAAAACAGCGTGAGCAGTCCCGCCTCGGGGAACGGGCAGAATATGCCGGGGTTCGTGAAGCTCATCATGAGTATGCCGAGGTAGGAAAAGCCGAATGCTATAAGCTCGCTTTTCCTGTTTTCAAGGAGCGTTTTCACTCTCAATATAAACTGCCAGCCGTAAGCGGCGACTCCGGCAAGTCCGGTAGAGCTTATGATCTGGATAACGATATTGTGATAGAATACCAGACCGCCCGGAACATTTGCCTTGAAGATGGACAGCTCCTTCGTGCTGCCGACACCTATGCCGAGCAGAGGATGCTCAAGGAAGTTAGATATTCCGCACCGTATAAACTCGATACGCGTTTTGTCGCCGACGCTTCCGTTTTCAAAGCGCGCGGAATACAGCTCGGGAATGAGCACCGCCGCTGCCGCTCCGCCGACTATCACGGCGGTGCCGAACAGCAGGTTATAGAGCCTGCGGCTCTTTTTATTTGTAATGTAGAGGTACACCGCGCACACGAGCATTATTACCGTTCCGAACAGCAGTCCGCTGCGCGAGCCGGAAAGCAGCATTGCGCCATACATGAGCGCTGCTCCGATGAGATAGATATTACTGCGCTTTGCCAGTATGCACACCATGGGTATGCTCATGAGGAACACGCTGGTCACATAGTTGCGGGGCTTGAAGAACAGCACCCCGCCCTTTTCAAGGAATTTTGCGAAATTCTGTGCGTAAAAGCCGAGAATAACAAAAACGAATACGAGTCCCGCCGCGTAAACCACCTGCGCTATGCGCACGGTGCGGTCATAGTCACGCTCGTTCTCAAGGCGTGAAGAAAACAGCAGGTAAAACGCGAGCTGCCCTGCGCCGAGTCCGATGACATAGTAAAGCCCCGTTGCCGAAAAATAATCCTTGGAGCTTATCGTTCCGATGCCGCCGAGGATGAGCGCCGCCGAGACCGCGGCGAGAGGATACAGAAATTTCCCCCTGACGAACGGTCGGCGGTAACGGATGATGTTAAACGCCATCGCTGCAGCAAACGGCACTATCGCATACCACATGTATTGCGTAAGCACGGAGTAGTCCCTATAGTACTCTACGGAAATTTGCAGAGTGAACAGTATCGGTGCAAGCACCGAAAGGATATCATCGCACATAAGCAGCATAAAAACGCATATTGCGACATAAACATACATGCACTCCAGCGCCGTTCCCGTAAATGCCGCTATTGCGGCAATGAGCACCAGTACGGGCAGATAGTATTTGCTGCTCCATATTTTTGCCGCGATCGCCTGTCCACTTATAAACACCTTATTCAAATCGCCGACCTCGTTATTTCTCAAAAATCTCAACGAGCTTTGCATAAAGCTCATCAGGCTTAACGGGCTTCAGGATATAGCCGTTAAAGTCGCTGAGGCTTCCTCCCTGCTCGTTTATAAACGCATCCGCCGTCATGGCGACTATCGGCACTATCGGTGAATACCGCTTACCGGAGGCGCGGATCTCGGATGCGGCGTCAATGCCGTTCATTTCCGGCATCTGGATATCCATCAGTATGCAGTCATAGTAATAATCGCTCTTTGACCTGAAAAGCTCCACCGCCTCCCTGCCGTTTTCGGCACAGTCGACCGCTGCACCGTGCCGCTCGAGCAGGCGGCAGGTTATGACGGTGTTTATCATAACATCGTCAACCACCATTATCCTTCTGCCATTTATGCAGCCGCAGTCTACCTCACTGCTCCCGCGCTCCGGTGCAGCGCTCAGTGTATACGGTATCTCGACCGTGAATGTAGTTCCTTCACCGAAACGGCTCTGGACGGATATCGTGCCGCCCTGAAGATCCACCATGCTCTTGCAGATAGCCATTCCGAGTCCGCTTCCGGCCGCTCGGCCGCCGTTTCCGCTCATTTCCTGGGTGTACGGCTCGAACAGGTGCGCTATAAACTCCTCGCTTATGCCTATGCCGGTGTCGGATACCTCGATGTGCAAAACGGCAGTCTTGTCCGAGATCATTTTCTGATATGCCTCGAGACTCACGCTGCCTCCTGCTTTGGTGAATTTATTTGCGTTGGACAGAAGATTATTGAGGATCTTGCGAAGCGAGAGCTCGTCGCCAAGGACATTGGCGTATTTTATGCCGGCAATACCGAGTCTGAATGCGATACCCTTGGAGCTCATGGTAGAGCTGAACACCGAGTAGACCTCGTCAAGAACATCGGTGAGCGAAAACAGCTTTGAGCTGATCTCATACCTACTGCTTTCTATCTTGCTCATATCCATGATGTTATTGAGCAGGTTGAGAAGGTACTGCGACGATAGGTCGATCTGATTGAGGTAATCGCGCAGCTCATCGTCGCGCCCCTCACCGACCATCTCGCGGGCAAGGTATGTGAGCCCTGCAATGGAGTTCATGGGTGTGCGTATCTCATGCGACATATGCGACAGAAATTCGCCCTTTGCGCGGCTCGAATCCTGCGCAAGCTCCACGGAATTTCGCAGAAGCACCTGAGCTTCAATATCCCTTGTTATATCCGTGGCGACACACACATAGTGCGAAACGACCCCGTCTGACACTATGGGTGAAAACGCGCATCTGAGGGTTATGTCCCTGCCGTCGCCGGTTTTAAACGGAATGTCGGCTGCATAGCCCTTGCTTTGACCTTCAGCGCCCTTGAGCGCGGCTATGACCTTGGCGGTATTCTCATCGTCCATACACTCTGCGAGCACCTGCCGCGCCGAACGCTGGGTAAAATAGCTGCCGCGAAGTCCGAGCACGCGCTCGGTGTTGGCGCTGACAAAGCAGAAGCGGCTCTCGCCCTTGGGCTTTATCAGGATCACATTGGGTATAAACGCCGTCATGCTCGAGAAAAGATGCTCGCGCTCGGCGACCTGCTTATACAGCGCCGCGTTCTTTATGGCTATCGAGGCTATAGACGAAACCGTGCTGAGGAACGAAAAGTCGGCATATGTATAGCTAACGCCGCGCTCCTTTTCGGCAAGCAGCAGCAGACCTACAACGCTGCCGCCGTCCTTAAGGGCGCTTATGCACGATATTCCGTGCTCGGCAAAAAGCTCCCGCTCGGAGCCCCACACGGATTTATACAGCGGATCCGTCTCAAATTCCTTAAGGACGATATGGTTGTTGTCCGAGCCGTTTTCCTCAAAGTAGCGCACGCAGGGATGATCCGCGGCTATGGTAAAGCCTGCGGGCTTGAGCGGCATGGCGCTGCACGCCGGAACATATCTGCCGTTATCAAAAAGGCATATATAAAGCTGATTTACATGTATCTCGTTTTTTATGACCTTGACGGTCTGCCTTAGTATACTGTCAATATCGAGAGTTTTGGAAACGCTGTCACTGTACTGCTTTATTCTGCTGCCCTGCCGCTCCTCGTCCGAGAATATGGACATGAGCAGCTTGCGGAAGCCTGCTATCAGACCGAACAGCACGAGGGCAAGAAACAGGAAGGCCTCGACATCGGGGTCGCCGAGGTGTCCGCCGATCTTTTCAAACAGCGCATCCGTCTTTTTGAAAAACAGAGCGGCAACGCCGACGCACATGACCGTTGATACGAGCATGAGTATGCTGCTGGAAATGACGGGTGTCATATTGAACATCCTGCGCTTATACAGCGAGCGGATAAACATCACCGCAAACGCAAGTCCGAACAGCGTATCCCATGGGAAGGTGTTTCCCGGGAGTATCTGCACGATATTGCCGATGGCCATGAGAAAGCAGCCTATTATGAGCTCCGAAACGCCGGGCGCTTTTTTGCCCTTCGCGGCAACTATCCCGCGGAAAAGCTTTATGATGGAGCCGACGATGAGCATGAAAAACACCGTGGGGATCGCTATCTTCCAGTCCATCGAATAGGTGTACACCGCCATGCCGCTGCCGCTGACCGACAGTGTTGGCGGAGCAAGGAAAAAGCCGGTTGCCGAAATGACAAGTATTACAAGCGTTCCTGCAAACCAGATCATGCGCTCAAGGCTGTTTTTAACATTTGCAAACTGATAGACATAATTATAGACAAGAAATGCTATCGAAAACAATGCCAGCAGTGAGACATAGTACCAGAATTCGTAGTTTGGAAACACATTAAGGCGCATGAACACGGAGCCTCCGGACCACAGCGCCATATCGCCGAGCAGCACGAGCCATGCCCGCATCTCACGGCTGCGCTCGGCGGCGCAGAATGCCACGAACATGAGAGAAAAGCACAAAAATGCAGCGATATTTATGTATATGAAGGATACATTCATATTTCCGCCTCCTCCGCTTCGTCCGAATTTATCCCGCCGAGCATGCTTTTTAGCCGCAACGGGTCGGGATTTATACGGCGGAGCTTTTCCCCGTGCATTTTTTCAAATGCCCCGATCGTACCGTACGGCAGAACGCTTATCTGAAGCGGCTCGATATTAAGAAGCTTTTTAAGATCCTTATAATCGCTGTCAAAATACCTGAAATACACCGACAAATGCTCTGTGAGCACCTGCCTTGTGACTACATCGTTTGCACGCGCCTCGGGCGTGACCTCAAGGTAGATGTGCAGAAACGGCGTATTCTGTCCGTCATATTCCTTTGCCGCCACCCAATCGCCGATGCCGAGCTTGGACAGGCGGATGACCTCGTCTATGGATTTCTCCGTTATGCGGGTAAAGCCCGCAATATCTATGACCGTCGGTATGCGGTCAACATATGTAAATCTCGGCACTCCGCTCTGCTTGTCCACCTCGGTGCATCTGTAAACATCGCCGATACGGTAGCGCATGAATGCGCCGCCGTGCAGAACGCTTATGACGATCTCGTACCTCGCTCCGGCCACGACCTCATCCATAAGGCAGGTCAACGGAGTGTAGGCAGGGTCGTCAAGGCTTCTGAGCATTTCGCTCTCCGGTATGAACTCATAAAAGCACGAGTCCGGAAACAGCACCATCCCGCGCTGCTCCCATGTATCGCACCCGACGCATGTCGACTCCGTTCCGGCGGCTACCTCAACGGGTGCGACTCCCCACGCCTCAGCGAGCCTGTCGCGGTAACACTTACCGTCCGTGCCGGTGCAGGCAAAGCCGGTTATCCTGAAAAGATCGACCGGTCTTATCTTACGGTGCTCCTTGCGGCAGTTATATTTTGCCTTCAGATACCGTGCGGCAATGACCGGTGAGATCTGAACCCTGCCTCCCCCGCCGCCGGAGGATATTTGCCTGTCAAAATTTTCGGTTATGTAATTCGCTACACTGCCCATGGCGAAAAAGTAGTCTATCCCGCCGTTAAACGCCATTTTAAAGCCCTTTTTCATTCGCTGGCTGAACGACAGATCGGAGTATTCATCGCTGTCCGGCAGCCATTCGAAGCGCATTTCCTCGTTCATAAGGCTCGGTATGAGCCCCGTTTCATACGGCAAAGGGGCCCCTCCGTAGAGGAAGCGGTGTCCGGGCCGGATGTTGAAATCGGCCTTGCCTTTTCCGGATACGAGCATTGCCATTGCGATTATATTATGCTTATACGAATCCAGCATGCTGCGCGTGTAGGGCGCTATCTTTATCGGGCGCAGACCGCCCTCCCATGTTGTTTCTATCCAGATCACCGGTGCAGCAGGCAATGCCTCGGGATCGCGCCTGAACAGGACATCGGCATAGTCCTCATAACCGGTCAGCGGCATCCTCCGGATAAAATCCTCGATGCTCTCGGGCGCCGGACCATTAAAAATGCTTTTTCCCAGCTCACATGCACACCACGAGCTTATCTGCTCCTGCATGAGTCTGCGCTGGATATACATGTATTCTTTTATGCTGAGATCAAGATAGCCGCAATACTCGCGCCAGAGCTGCTGCTTGCTGAATTTCCTCAGTTTCTGTTGAAAGGTCATATCTTATATCCGAACACTTTATTTTCTGAATAATTTTTTGATGTCTGCCGCACGGGGTATAATAAACGGCACACGCTTTTTGTACTCGCCGTAGCCCCCGATGGTTTTAGGGAATATCCACACATCCTCGGCAAAAGCCAGCAGCAGGTCGAGCCCCGTGTATATGAGCGCGTCGGCAAGCGGCAGTGCAGCGGCAAAGTGCAGGCTTATATAAAGCCCCGCAAAGAACAGCACTCCGGGGTGGCGGCACACGGCGTAAAACCCGCTGTCGCACACCTGCCGTCCGGTATCCTGCACGGCATACGCCTCCTTGACCGGGAATGAGCCGAACAGCGCATACAGCAAAAGCAGCAGAAACGCCGCAGACAGAACGCTCCATGCCGCATCTGCGCCCTTGAGCGTTATTCTTGCTCCGGTCGCGGCGGCGAGCATGACAAGCCCTATTGGGAAGCACAGCCGCAGGAGCTTTTTGCCGAAAAATGCGTCATTTATATCTCCGAGCAGCATGAGCAGAAATGCTGCCGTTCCGAGGGCGATCATAGCGAGCCTATCATTTCCGCGGCAGCGGCATACTCTCGCTCGGCTGCCTCACGGCAGCTTGAGGCTGAGACCGTATCTCCCGCGCGCAGGCACTCCGTCATATCCCGCAAAACGCGGTGCAGTCCCGTCATTCCGAGCATTCCGGAGCTTCCCTTGAGTGAGTGAGCCGCACGGAATCCCTTTTCGGCGTTATTTTCGTCAAGTGCTGACATGAGCCTTTTAAAGCTATCGTCGGCAAGGAACATGGACAGGAGGTCCATGAGCATACGCTCATCTCCGGCACAGCGGTCCATGGTTCCTGCATAGTCCATGCCGCAGCGCGCATAGGCACTCTCAAGCTTCGTCATTGCTCCGCTCCTTATACTCGAATATTTCCGACGGCCGGCCTCCGGTCTTGCAGTCAAGGGTTATGGAGACCTCGCCGGCGCCGTGCATATATTTTAAATACCTGCGTGATGTGACAGTGGAAAGTCCGAGTCCCTCGCTTATCTCAACAAGCGGCATCTTTTTTCCCGCGTGCCCGCGCATGAACGAGCGCACATTCTCCAATGTCGTTTTGTTGATCTTACCGGGGTTCGGCACTCCGTCGGTATGCTGGTCGGTGTTATAATTGCGGTGCGGAGTCAGCAGAAGATCCACCTTATCCTGAGTCCAGACTCTGGTACCGCGCACGAGCTTCATAACGGTGTCAAAGCGTGCTATCGCCTTCTCAAGCCGAAGCGAATTGAAGGGCTTGAGAATGTAATCGCATATGCCGTAGCACATTGCGGCACGGATGACCGAATAATCGTCAGCCGAGGTTATCATAATTACCTGAATATCGACATTTGTTTTTCTGAGCTGCTCCAGAAACTCTATGCCGTTCATACCGGGCATGAAATAGTCGAGCACGACAAGGTCAGCCCCGTCGGGGTGCTCGGTCAGGTATTCGAGAGCGTCGGCGCATCTCCTGAAATTACCGGAGAGCTTTAGCTGGGCAAACTTGCCAAGCTGTTTTTCAAGTATCGAGCAGACCATCAGATCGTCCTCGACGATTATAGTTTTATACAAGCAAACCACCTCATATGTACAGCGCGGCTGCACCGCGACTGAATTGCAATATATTTATTTTACCAACTTTTTTTACTCCGGTCAACAAAAACAAGGATAAATAGTTATTAAATATCCTTCGCTTGCATGAAGCAAAATATCGTGATACAATTAGCAAAAACCTGTACGGAGGAGTATAAATGACAGACGATGAACGCATTGATCTGAAAAAAGAGATCGAGGAGCAGGACGGTTATAACTACAGCGACGAGCTGTACTACACCGGGCAGGGCGATCTTCTGGACACTGCCGAGGGCAGAGCAAAGTTCTGCCGCATAAATGAAACAACGGTATTCAAGAAAAAAGACCCTACAGTCTGGAACAACTACATCTGGGTATTCAACAATCAGGGCGTCGGAATGACGATAAAGCGCCAGAGCCATGTTGATCCGCAGCTCATGGAATGCATCGACTACGATGCCGACGGAAATGAGATCGGAAAGGCCTACGAGCCTACATAATCCATACGTTCAAAAAAGACAGCTTTGTTTTCAGCAAAGCTGTCTTTTTTTATTATCCGATCATCTGATCACTTATTCCACTCGGCAACCTGAGTGCGCAGCCAGTCCGCCCACAGGTCGATGCCCTCGCCCGTCCTTGCGGATATGGGGATGATGGTTATGTTGGGATTGAGCTTTTTAACATACTCGCGGCACTTATCGAGGTCAAAGTCAAAGTACGGCATAACATCTGTTTTATTCACGAGCAGCACATCGCATATTGAGAACATCAGCGGGTATTTGAGCGGCTTGTCATGTCCCTCGGGGACGGAGAGGATCATGGCATTTTTAACGGCGCCCGTGTCAAACTCCGCAGGGCACACAAGATTACCGACATTCTCAAGGATCGCAAGATCTATGTTCTCCGTGCCGAGTCCCTCAAGTCCCTGCTTTGTCATTCCCGCGTCAAGGTGGCACATTCCGCCGGTGTGGAGCTGGATGACCTTTGCACCCGTCTCCGCTATGGTATGAGCATCGACATCCGAGTCGATATCGGCCTCCATCACGCCGATGCGCATCTCGTCTCTGAGAGCCGCGATCGTCGCCTTGAGGGTGGTAGTC
>CAVHZB010000034.1:0-1291 GCA_963640555.1 Phascolarctobacterium succinatutens | reverse complement strand
GTGGTAGTCTTGCCGGAGCCGGGGGACGACATGAGGTTTAAAAGGAATGTTTTCTCCTTTTTAAGCTCCTGTCTGAGCTCATCCGCTTCCCTGTCGTTGTTTTCAAAAACGCTTTTTTTGATCTCGAGCACTCTGAAGCCTTCCATTGTTCATACACCTCTGTATTTTAATTTAGTGAATCCATTATTGTGTTCAGAACATTATCAAAGTTTCTGCTGTTTACCGAGTATTCCGCACTTGCGGCATACTCCTCGCGCTGCACATCCGACTGCATTTTATCTATGGCTTCCATCAGCCGCTGATACACCGAATGCTCCGATGTACTGCTCTGAGTGCCTATGGCTGCCAGATATCCGTTATCGGCTACAAACCGGCTGTTGACCTTTGCCGAGCAGAACCAGCGCAGGAACATCTGAGACGACCGCTCACGGCTCTCGTCCGACGCCAGTATCGTCATGCCCAGTACTCTTTCGGTGTAAACGGGCTTACCGTCCTTCATATAGGGGAAATCGGCAAATACAAACTTTTCATCGTCAAGCTCCGAGGCATACTGCATGATGTCCGCGCTCGAGACTATCGCCGCGGCAAGCTTGCCGCCGGCAAGAAGCTGCGCCGCTTTGCCGTTTGTGGAGATCACTCCGCGGTCGTATGCCGTTTCAGCCAGCAGCTTATAGACATATTTGCAGTTTTCGTTATCCGTATCGTAGGGACTCACGCCGTCAAATTCGTCGCCGAGCTGGGCAACGCTGCTGCGGAAAAACATGGAATAGTCGGATATTGAGAAAAAGCTGCTCGTGTTCCGCTTATAGTATTCCACCGCGACCGAGCACAGCTTTTCAAAGCTCGATATCGCTCCGGCATCGGAAAACATTTCAGTGTTGAGGACAAAAACGTTCGTCTCCGCCGCGATCGGTACCGCCGTGAGCCCATTTTTGCCGGTAGCCGCTGTGAGCATAGCTTCATTATAATCGGAGGTCTCCCACCTTCCGAAATATGCATCCATATCCGCAAGCAGAGACTCCGACTCGAGATATGCCGCAAAATCCGTGTCACAGGCGAGCATATCCGGAAGCTGCGAGCCGTTTTGCGCGGCTGAACATACCTCGTCATACAGCTCCTTGCTGCTGTCGAAGCTGCGCGGCACAACGGTTATGCCGTATTCCGCACCGTCGCCCTCGTTATACTCCGAGCACAGCGCTTCAAACCCCGCCCACATCGCATCATCGTTTACATACCACACGCTGACCTCCTGCTGAGTTTCCGGTCTGTATGGTGCATAATGGGCAAGGTA
>CAVHZB010000033.1:0-11135 GCA_963640555.1 Phascolarctobacterium succinatutens | reverse complement strand
CCCTCCGGCTCGGCTATCGCCGACCCACCTCCCTTTGCACAAGGGAGGCAGCGCATCCCATGAGTTTGCCTAATGAAATCACTCGCACCCATTGGCTCCCTTGCGTAAAGGGAGCTGTCAGCCGCAAGGCTGACTGAGGGATCGTCGGCTTCCCCTTGAAGAGAAGCCAAAGACGCACTGTTGTAGAACGGCAGTCTTATGGTTTTCGTCGGTACTTTCCGGTCGGGCTGATGCAATGGTGTATTGGTACAGTCTGAATGCGCCTCCGAAAAACGCCTCCGAAAAAACCTCGGCAACACATAAGCTATTGCCGAGGTTTTTATCTGACGAATGTATTATTTTCCGGCTGTAAACTCGTCGGGACGGTCCGGACGCAGTCCGAACGAAAACTCTATCGCATCGGCGATGCGGCGGCAGGCATTGCCGTCGCCATACGGATTGACCGCGTGCGCCATGCGGTCGTAGGCAGCATGATCGCTCAGAAGCTCGTTTGCATCGTGCAGTATGTCGTCCTTATCAACACCCGTGAGCTTGACGGTGCCCGCGGCGACGGCCTCGGGACGCTCGGTCTCCTTCCTGAGCACCAGAACGGGCTTGCCAAGCGCGGGAGCCTCCTCCTGAATGCCGCCGGAATCGGTCAGCACCATATAGCTCGCGCTGATGAGCCGGTGCATATCCATTGCGTCGAGCGGCTCGATAAGGTGTACATTGCTCAGCCCGCCGAGCAGCTCGCCGGCGGCGTTGCGCACTATCGGCGACAGGTGCACGGGATAAACTATCTCTATTTCCGGGTGCTCGATCGACAGCTCGCGCACGGCGGAGAAAATGTTCTGCATCGGCTCACCGTAGTTTTCCCTGCGGTGGCAGGTCATGGCGATGACGCGCTTTGAAAAGTCCATTCGCCGCAGCTCCGGGGATGCAAAGCCGCCCTTGCCGACGGTGTACTTCATGGCGTCGATAACGGTGTTGCCGGTGACGAAAATATCGCCGGTGACCGCCTCACGGCGCAGGTTCTCCGCATTTTTTGCCGTGGGCGCGAAATGCAGCGTTGCGAGCCTTCCTACGAGGCAGCGGTTCATCTCCTCGGGGAACGGGCTGTACCTGTCATAGGTGCGCAGACCGGCCTCGACATGACCCACGGGTATCTTGGCATAGAACGCCGCCAGAGCCGCAGAGAAGGTCGTGCTCGTATCGCCGTGCACGAGAACGAGGTCGGGCTTGAGCTGCGTATAGCACTCCTCCAGACCCTCGAGCGCGCGGACGGTGACATCGGTCAGCGTTTGATTTTTCCCCATGATGTTGAGGTCGGCATCCGCCTTCAGTCCGAAACAATTCATCACGGAATCGAGCATTTCGCGGTGCTGCGCCGTCACACAGATCAGGCTGTCAAGCTTGTCTCTGCGCTCAAGCTCCAGCGCCAGAGGCGCCATTTTGATGGCCTCCGGTCTTGTTCCGAAAACGGACATTACTTTGAGCTTACTCATTTTCACTCTCCCCGGTCTTTTCTGCCGGCTTTTCATGCGGCAGCGGATGGATGTTTTTGTTATTCCTGAACACGAACAGCCACACGCTCACGGCGATGGCAAACGCGATAACGGCAACTATTACCTTCATGATACCCGTGGAGGTCAGCAGCACAGCCGCAAGTCCGAGTATCGCGGAAACGGCATACAGCACCGCGACTGCCTGCTTCTGGTTCAGCCCCATGTCAAGCAGCTTGTGGTGGAAGTGACCGCGGTCGGCATGGAACGGGCTTTGACCGTGAATAATGCGGCGGGTGAACGCAAAAATGGTGTCCGACAGCGGAACGGCAAGAGCGAGCACCGGCAGCACGAATGTGACGATGGCGTAGAACTTGAACATGCCTATGACCGACACCGTTGCCAGAACATAGCCCAGCAGCAGCGCGCCCGTGTCGCCCATAAATATCTTTGCGGGGTTGAGGTTATACGGGATAAAGCCGAGGCATCCGCCGACGAGCGCGGCAAGGATGGTGGCGACATTGATGTTGGAATCCGACACCAGCAGCGACACGACGAGCATCGACATCGAGGCTATCGCGGAAACGCCGCAGGCAAGTCCGTCGAGCCCGTCGATGAGGTTGACGGAGTTTGTAACGCCCACTATCCACAGCACCGTTACGGGAACTGCGAGTATGCCGATGGTGACGGCCTGCTCACTGGTTATGAGCAGCGGATTTGAAACGACATTTATTATAACTCCCGACAGCACCGCGACGACTGCGGCGACTATCTGCACGCAGAACTTAAGCCATGCGTTGAGGTTCATCACATCGTCTATCGCACCTACGACGACGATGAGAATGGCGCCGAGAAGTATGCCGCGCACCTGCGGAGTTATATTCACGAAAAGCAGCACCGACAGCAGGAAGCCTATGAATATGGCCAAGCCGCCCATGCGGGGGATGGGGTGACTGTGGATGTGCCGTTTTTTGTCCGGAATGTCGATGGCTCCGACCTTTTTTGCAAATGAGCTTACCACCGGCGTTGCCGCAAACGATATCACAAACGCGACCGCCATCGCCAGCAGGATATTCTTCCAGACATCAAAACTGAGATCTATCATATGTATATCTCCGGGATCAAATGGAATTTAAAAAGGCTTTTCGACCAATCCGACCTTTTTATACACCTTGCGCAGGGTCTTGCGGGCGATATTGCTCGCCCTTTGTGCACCCTCGGTATAAACGCTGCAAAGATAAGCCTTATCCTCGAGAAGGCGGGTCGCCTCCTCGCGTATCGGCCGCAGGGTCTCGATGACCGCGTCGCCCACGGCGGGCTTGAACACACCGTAGCCGCAGCCGGAGAACTCGCGCTCTATCTCCTCAAAGCTCTTGCCGGTGACGGCAGAGTAGATATTCATCAGGTTTGAAACTCCGGGCTTGTCCGCCATGTCGAAGTGCACGCAGCCTTCGGTGTCGGAGTCGGTAACGGCGCGCTTGAACTTTCTGGCTATATCCTCGGGCTTTTCCATAAGGAACACGCAGCCGTTGGGGTCGGACTTGCTCATCTTGGCAGAGGGATTGCCCAGACCCATCACGCGTGCGCCCGCCTTGGGCACATACGCCTCGGGTACCTTGAAGGTCTCGCCGTAGATGTTGTTAAAGCGCACGGCAATGTCGCGCGTAAGCTCACAGTGCTGGCGCTGATCCTCGCCCACGGGCACGAAATCAGCCTGATACAGCAGGATGTCCGCCGCCATGAGGCTGGGGTAGGTGAACAGACCGCCGTTTATATTATCGGCGTTTTTGGCGCATTTGTCCTTGAACTGCGTCATGCGATTGAGCTCGCCGAACATGGTGTAGCAGTTGAGTATCCAGCCGAGCTCGGCGTGCTCATGCACATGGCTCTGCAAAAACAGGACATTCTTCTCCGGATCTATGCCGCAGGCGATGTACTGAGCGAGCTGCTCAAGGCTGCGGCGGCGCAGCAGCTTCGGATCCTGACGCACGGTGAGCGTGTGCAGGTCGGCCATAAAATAATAGCAGTCAAATTCCTCGGCTCTCGCGCCCCAGTTCTTCACCGCGCCCAGATAGTTTCCCAGATGCAGGTCGCCTGACGGCTGGATGCCCGAAAGCATTATCTTTTTCTTGTTCTCGTTTTCCATTTATATCTCCTTTTTTCAATGCGCCTTGACGCACCTACCAATACATCCATTGCGGTAGCCCGACCGGTGTGTGTCGGCGAAACCGGTATATTGCCGCACTGCTGTAGTGCACCCTTGGCTCCCTTGCTCAAAGGGAGCGATCGTTGGCTTCCCCTTGAGGGGAAGCTGTCGGCGAAGCCGACTGATGAGGTGAAAATATATCCTCGGCGTAAGCCGAACAATATTGTTGCCTGCGGCACGATTTAACACACCTCATCTGGCTTGGCTAACGCCTATACCGCCACTACTCTAAAATAGCATTTTACCATTTTAGTTCTCACTTGACAACTGCTAAAATCCAATTTACACTGTTAATAATCGCATTTCGGAGGAAAAATGTATGGATATGAATTGGTACAACGATCTTGAAGCCCGTATACCCCACGGTCGGGTGCGCACGAGATTTGCCCCCAGCCCCACCGGCTATATGCATGTGGGCAATCTGCGCACGGCGCTTTACACATGGCTCATCGCCCGCCACGCAGGAGGAACATTCATCCTCCGCATAGAGGACACCGATCAGGAGCGCTATGTCGAGGGTGCGGTGGATGTGATATACCGCACCATGGCCGAGTGCGGGCTTGACCACGACGAGGGACCGGATGTCGGCGGACCCGTGGGTCCCTATGTGCAGACCGAGCGCCGCGGGCTCTATGGCAAGTATGCTGACCTGCTTATAGAAAAGGGCTGCGCCTACCGCTGCTTCTGCGAAAAGCAGGAGGAGAGCGAGGGCTTTGAAAAGGCTGCCGATCCCTGCCGCAGTCTCGCACGCGAGGTAAGCGACGCGAGGGCTGCCGCCGGCGAGCCCTATGTCGTGCGCCAGAGGATACCCGCCGAGGGCACCACGACCTTCCGCGACGAGATATTCGGCGACATAACCGTTGAAAATTCGACTCTCGACGATCAGGTGCTCATAAAGCGCGACGGTCTGCCGACATATAACTTTGCAAATGTCGTGGACGATCATCTCATGGGCATAACCCATGTCGTGCGCGGCTCGGAGTATCTGTCCAGCTCGCCGAAATATAACCTTCTGTACGAAAGCTTCGGCTGGGATGTGCCGGCGTATGTCCACTGCTCGCCGGTCATGCGCGATGCTCACAGCAAGATGAGCAAGCGCCACGGCGACCCGTCTTATGAGGATCTCATTGCGCAGGGCTATCTCACGGACGCCGTTGTAAACTATGTTGCGCTGCTCGGCTGGAGCCCCGGCGGTGAGCGCGAGATATTCACCATGCGTGAGCTTGCCGAGATATTTGACATAAAGGGCATATCGAAATCGCCCGCGATATTCGATATCGAAAAGCTCAGGTATTTCAACGCCGAGTACATCCGCGCAATGAGCCCCGAGGCGTTTGCCGCGGCCGCAGAGCCCTTTATCCGTCAGGCGGTGAAAAATCCCGACATTGACCCCGCCGCAGTCGCCGCCCTGCTCCAGCAGCGCACCGAGGTGCTCACCGACATCCCCGAAAAGCTCGATTTCTTCGACGCTCTGCCCGAGTACGACACCGCGCTGTACATCCACAAAAAGAGCAAGACCGACGAGGCAGGCTCGCTGGAGATGCTGCGTCAGATGCTGCCCGTTTTCGAGGACATCGCCGACTGGTGCGACGAGAGCATTCTCGCCGCCATGACCGGCATGGCGGAAAAGTGCGGGTGCAAAAACGCAAAGGTCATGTGGCCCGTGCGCATCGCGGCAGCCGGCAAGGCGGTAACGCCCGGCGGCGCGGTCGAGATATGCCGCATCCTCGGCAAGGACGAAACACTTCGCAGAATGCGCATCGGTATCGAAAAGCTCGAAAAGCATACGGCATAAGCTCGGCGTGTAAAAAAACCCTGTGATTTCCTATTGTCCTTTCGTTGGCAGCCGTTAGCCTGCCCCTTGGCTCCCTTGCGTAAAGGGAGCTGTCAGCCGCATGGCTGACTGAGGGATCGTGTTTTCGGAGGCGAACCTCCGCACCTGCGGATACGGCGACTGCGGTAGCCCGACCGGAGACTGCGGGCAAAACCGATATATTGCCGCACTACTGTAGTGCGCCATTGGCTTCCCCTTTTAGGGGAAGCTGTCAGCGTCAGCTGACTGATGAGGTGGGAACAAATCTCGGCGCAAGCCGACACAATATTGTTGCCTGCGGTACAATCCCTCCGGCTCGGCTAACGCGAGTAAATACATACAGACATCACATAAACACCCCCGTTTTCACAAAGCGAAAACGGGGGTGTGATCATGATCGAAGGCTCAGCGTGCAGAGGTCTTTATGCCTCTGCGTCCTCCTCAAGAACGGACTTGCAGCGCGGGCAGAGACCGGTCTCGGGATCGGCATCCTTCGAGTGCATCCAGCAGCGCGGGCACTTCACGCCGTCGGCCTCCTTGACGGAGACGGTCAGACCGGTATTGTACGAGCCTGACGCCGTGACGGAGCCCTCCTCGACCGCATCGTCGTCGGCGATAAGGCACTCGGAGACGATGAGCAGCTCCTTGAGGTCCATATCGGAAACTCTGTCGAGCACGGCCTTGCTCTCGCCGGAGGCGCGCAGAGTGACGGATGCCTCAAGAGGCTTGCCGATGCGCTTGTCCGCACGCGCCTTTTCGAGCACGCCGTTTACATCGTTTCTGACGGAGATGAGCTTGTCCCACTTTACCATCTCGGCATCGTCGAGCGCGTACTCGTCAAAGGTCTTGTTCATCTCGTTGAGCACGACATTGCGCGCATCGTCCGAGCTGCGGTGGGGCATTGCCTGCCAGATCTCGTCGCAGGTGAAGGCGAGGATGGGCGCGAACATCTTGGTCAGGGTATCGAGGATCAGGAAGAGCGCGGTCTGTGCGCTGCGGCGTTCAAGGCTGTTCTTGCCGGAGCAGTAGAGCCTGTCCTTGATGATATCGAGGTAGAAGTTTGAGAGCTCTACGACGCAGAAGTCGTTGATCAGGTGCGATACGACATGGAATTCGTACTCGTCGTAGGCGGCAAACGCCTTCTCGATGAGCCTGTTGAGCTTCGTGATCGCCCACTTATCCAGCTCAAGCATATCAGCGGGCGCGACGAGCTCGTCTGCGTTGAACTCAGCGAGGTTGCCGAGGCAGTAGCGCGCGGTGTTGCGGAACTTGAGGTAGTTCTGAGAAAGCTGCTTGAAGATCTCGTCCGAGCAGCGGACATCGACATGGTAGTCCGACGAGCCTGCCCACAGGCGCAGCAGGTCCGCGCCGTATTTCTCGAAGATCTCGGCGGGATCCATGCCGTTGCCGAGGGACTTGTGCATGGCCTTGCCCTCACCGTCGACCGTCCAGCCGTGGGTGACGCACTCCTTGAACGGTGCGCCGCGGCCAAGTGCGCCGACGGCCACCAGCAGAGAGGACTGGAACCAGCCGCGGTACTGGTCAAGACCCTCGATGTACATCGTGGCGGGCCAGAAGCCCTGATCGCGCTCCATGGCGGCGTAGTGGGTGGAACCGGAGTCGAACCAGCCGTCGAGGGTGTCGGTCTCCTTGGTGAAGTGCTTGCCGCCGCAGTGCGGGCAGGTAAAGCCCTCGGGCAGGAGCTCGGCCGCGTCAAGCTCAAACCATGCGTTCGAGCCCTCTTTTTCGTAGATGGCTGCGACGGACTCGATGCTCTCGTCGGTGCAGACGGGCTTTGAGCAGTCATCGCAGTAGAACACGGGGATGGGCAGACCCCAGCGGCGCTGGCGCGAGATGCACCAGTCGGTGCGCTCAAGGATCATGCTCTTCATCCTGTCCTTGCCCCATGCCGGAACCCAGCGCACATCCTCGCAGGCGCCGGTGGCCTCGTCCTTGAACGAGTCGACCGAGCAGAACCACTGCGGGGTCGCGCGGAAGATGATGGGGTTCTTGCATCTCCAGCAGTGCGGGTAGCTGTGGATGATCTCCTCGGATGCAAAGAGCATGCCGCTTTCCTTCATGTCCTTGAGGATGACGGGGTTAGACTCATCCGTGCCCATGCCGGCGTACTTTCCGGCATAGTCGGTGTGCTTGCCCTGATCGTCCACGGGAACGACCATGTCCATGCCGTAGCGCTTGCAGGTCACATAGTCGTCGGCACCGAAGCCGGGCGCGGTGTGGACGCAGCCGGTACCGGAGTCCATGGTGACATAGTCGGCCAGAACGAGGCGGCTGGTCTTGGGCAGGAAGGGATGGTCGGCGAGCATATTCTCGAAGAACGCGCCCTCGTGGGTCTCGACGATCTCATAGTCGGCAAAGCCGCCCAACCCCATGACCTTTTTGGTCAGAGCCTCTGCCATGATGTACATTTCGCCGTTGGGAGCCTTGACGACCGCATAGCTCTCCGACGGATGCAGCGCGATGGCAAGGTTGCCGGGCAGCGTCCAGATGGTGGTCGTCCAGATGACGAAGAACAGCCTCGTCTTGTCCAGATGACTCAGCTTGCCCTGATCGTCGTGCATGGGGAATTTGACATAGACGGTCGTGCAGGGATCGTCCTTGTACTCTATCTCCGCCTCGGCAAGTGCGGTCTCGTCGTGGGCGCACCAGTAAACGGGCTTGAGTCCCTTGTAGATATGACCGTTTTTATACATCTTGCCGAAAACGCGGGTCTCCATTGCCTCAAAGCCGGGGTCCATGGTCTTGTACGGGTGCTCCCAGTCGCCGATAACGCCCATGCGCTTGAAGCCCTCGCGCTGCACATCAATGTAATGGTCGGCGTAGGCATGGCAGGCCGAGCGGAAGTCGGCAACGCTCATCGCCTTGTGGTTGAGCTTCTGCTCCTTGATGATGGCAGACTCGATGGGCATGCCGTGGTTATCCCAGCCGGGGATATACGGGGTATAGTAGCCGCGCATCGCGTATGTGCGGGTGATGAAGTCCTTGATCGACTTGTTCAGTGCGTGACCCATGTGCAGAGCGCCGTTTGAGAACGGAGGTCCGTCATGGAGATTGAACAGGGGCTTGCCCTCGTTCTTTTTGAGCATAAGGCTGTAAACATCAAGCTCCTCCCAGTGCTTGAGCATATCCGGCTCGCGCTTGGGCAGCCCTGCTCTCATGGGGAATTCGGTCTTGGGCAGATTAAGTGTTGCATCATATTTCTGTGCCATAAATTTATCCTCCATTTTTTCAGTGGCGATTTATCGCCACACCTATACATTTTTGTTTGTGCCCGGTTCTGCCCTGCGGGCAAGACCGGTGCGCATCGGCTCCCCCGCGTAAAGGGAGGGATCGTTGGCTTCCCCTTGAGGGGAAGCTGTCGGCGAAGCCGACTGATGAGGTGGGAATATATCTCGGCGTAAGCCGATACAATACAATCCCTCCGGTTCGGCTAACGCCGCCCCACCTCCCTTTACACAAGGGAGGCAGCGGCGCAGTCAAATGACTGCCGGTGTTCGCCTCGCATCGCCCGCTGCGGCGAGCGGCGCCGCAGAAGCGAAAAAAGGCGTGCGGTCTCCGCACGCCTTAAACATCCATGTGCCAATAGCCGAAGCTGCTGCTTCGGCAAAAACTCAGATCTCGTCTTTTACAAAATTGAATACCTGAGTGTTGCCTGAATCCATGGAAGAGGGTTCGGAAACCGGAGCGGACTGCTCCTTCGGTATTCGTATCTGCTCGACCTGCTTGAGCACCTCGGAACGCGCCGCGCCGCTGAGAGAGTCAAGGGTCTGGAGCTGCTTCTGGCAGAGGTCACGCGCGCTCTCGAAAAACTTTGCCGAGCTGAGCTTTGCCGCCTGAAGGCGGGCCTCCTCCTGCGCGATGCGGTCGTCGATATTGCCGAGCAGGGAGGCAGCCTTCGACTCCGCCTCGGAGACGATGTTCGCGCTGCGCGCCCTTGCGTCGTTTTCGATCTGAACGCTCAGCTTCTGCGCCGAGAGGATAGCCATATTCAGCGCGCTTTCGTTCGTGCGGTATTCCTCGATCTTATCGACCAGCACCTTCATCTTGCTCTTGAGGGCAACATTCTCCTTCTGCAGAGCTTCAAAGTCGTTTGCCAGATCCTCGAGATACTCGTCGATGGTGGCCATATCATAGCCGCCGAACATACTTCTGGCCTTGTCAAAGCTCTTTTCACGGATTTCCTGGGGAGTTGTCATATCTTAAGATCCACCTTTCAGTAGTTGCTTGCTGTTTAGAAGTAAAGCCCCGCGCTCTCAAAATCGGCGATGGCATCGCCCACGAGATCGACATTCGTCGGCGCGATTATATAAGCCTGCGCGGAAACGCGCATTATCTTTCCGCCGAGCGCATATGCGACACCGGAAAGAAAATCGAGCAGCCGGCGGGAAGTGTCCGACTCGGTCATCTCAAGGTTCATCAGCACCGCCTGCCGCGACTTGAGACTGTCGGCGATCTCTGCCGCCTCGTTAAAATCGGTGGGCTTTACGAACTTGAGCTTCATCTTCTGCTTTTCCTGCGCGGGTGCGGGTGCAGGTGCGGACTTGTTCTCGCGGCGGGAGAAAACGGGACGGGGCTGGCGCTCCTCATAATCGTCCTGCGCTTCGGCTTCCTCCTCCTGCGCAAATTCCTCCTCGGCGGCGGCTTCCTCATTCTCTATATAATCATCGTCGTAGGGGTGCATAGCGTTTCTAATGTTATCAAACCATGCCATGGCACTGCCTCCTTATGCTCAGTAATGTCTGGCTCCGAAAATGCCGGAGCCGACGCGAACGATATTCGCGCCTTCCTCTATCGCGGTCATATAATCCGCGCTCATGCCCATGGACAAAAAGTCCATGGAGACATTATCGTATTTTTTTGCGCCAATGTCAATAAAAAGCTGCTTCATGCGGCGAAAATATGGGCGTATCTCCTCCGTTTTTTCGCAAATCGGGGGTATTGCCATGAGTCCGCGCACATTTACGGCGGAAAATTCGCCCATCCGAGGCAGACTTTCCATGAGGCTGTCCGGCGAAAATCCCGACTTTGCCTCCTCCGCGCCGATGTTCACCTCAAGCAGGACATCCTGCCTTATGCCCAGCGCGGCAGCTTTTTTGTCAATGACCTCCAGCAGCTCGAGGCAGTCGACCGACTCTATGAGACTGACCCTTCCGACGATATACTTGACCTTGTTCTTCTGCAGATGCCCGATGAAGTGCAGCGGACAGCCCTCGTAGGCGCCGGCTTCGAGCTTCTCGGTGAGCTCCTGCACGCGGTTTTCGCCGCAGATATCGACTCCGGCGGCTATCGCCTCGCGCACTCTGGCGGCGTCGTTCATTTTCGTCGCCGCGCAAAGGCGCACGCTGTCGGGCGCTCTGCCGCTTTTTTCGGCGGCGAGCGCGATGTTGCGCTTAACGGTCTTCACATTTTCCGAAATACTCATTTTTATCCCAGCGTTTCTATAAAATATTGAGTCTGTCAAAAAACCTATGCTGCTGAGTAAAGATAACCGCGCAGCGGGGGAGTTTGAGGGGGCAAGGCCCGCCTCAAGTTGGATTATAGCCATCAAAAACGCCTGATTTATCAGGCTTTTTGACGAGCGTAGCGAGATTTTTCGTGAAAATTTATTTTCACA
>CAVHZB010000032.1:9570-12571 GCA_963640555.1 Phascolarctobacterium succinatutens | reverse complement strand
GAGTATTTCATACCGCAGGATTGGCAGACAAATACGCCGTCCTGCTTAATGAGATCGGTTCCCCCGCACATTTCACACGCCAATTGTTTCATTTTTATCCTCCTAATTAATTATTGTTTTCATATATCTGTTATTTCGTATACCGGTTTACTATAAGTATTCGCACTCAGCAACGGTCGTACCCTCTTCAATTCTGAGGTCGCCGCCTCACATTTGCATTTAAATATTGACATGCGTTAGCTCTCCTTTATACATTTGTAGTGTAAAGGACATTTTTCGATAACTGCTGTGGGAAACTTTGGGATGTCAGCCGCCTCATAATAGTAAGCTCTAACCTCAGTTCCAAACTTGTACATCCGCTCAACCAATGTCTTTCCTCTCTTGGCAAGTCCCATAAAGTTTTTATCTGCACCTTTATAATACTCAAGAGAAACCATGCCATGAATTAGGTTGTTACGTTCTTTGCACCAGCCTTTCACGGTATTAAGCAAATCCTCATCGTCCTCCTTGAATGGTGTATAACCGTTTCTAATAAGGCGAACATAGCACTCAAGCTTTGTAGATATTCCAATTTTTCTATTATCTTTTCTTTCAACTTTGGAGCAACCGGAGCAGATTTTCTCCATCACCCTGTTAACTCTACTTTCAAAACATGAATAGCAAAGCCAGCACACTTCGATATATTGCTTATTTTTGTAGGCTTCATTAATTCGTTTGATCACTGACTCATGCATCTCTGCCATTTGAGTACGAATTTCGAGAGATTCTTTAGACTCCATCTCACTTCATCACCTTGCACATTCTGTTCCTGTCGCCGATGAGTGCAATAAGCTCGGCTGCAAGCTCGGAGGCGTTTTCGCCGCTCTTTACCGCTGCCGCATACGCAGAAAGCTTTTCGGAAATTTCCGCTTCTATATCGGTAAGGGCATCGCTGCTCATGGGGTCGGAATACCGCAGCGCCTCGTAGACCTTTTTGCACATGGCTTTTGCCTCGTCGGTCTGCGCTCTTGCTATCAGGTTTTCCGCTTCGACAGTTTTCAGGCGGATAAACGCGGTTTTCTCCTTGACATTTTTCTCTGTAGCTTCAACCGTATTGGCGGCCCAATCGGCTTTGACGACGGCAACTGCCGTAAATCCGGCTGCGGCAACACACACGACGGCAGATATCCATGCAGGACAGTTGGGGATGAGCATCAGGACACCGCCAAGGAGCAGCATTACGGTAAGTCCGGTATAGCTGACTGTTATCAGCGGAAGCTTGTAAAACAGCTTCTCCAGATTTTCCGCCTGAAACGCCTTTTTGGCACACAGAAGGTTGCCCACAAAAGCGGCTGTCACGAAAAGCCACGCTATCCAGAACCTCGCGTCATAATGAATCTCATAGCTTGGAATAATGGGACGCACCAAAAATACGATTACATTGAACAGCAGCAGGGAAATTGCCCAGATCAGAGCATACGATTTAAAATTCTTTTTCACATCATTATCCTCCCTGTATTACAGTATGCCTTTGAGCAGCTCGGCCTTCGCCGCAGCAAATTCTTCTTCGCTTATCAATCCGGCCTCTTTCATAACAAGAAGCTTTTCTACCTTGGATTTGAAAGCGTCCATGTCATTGACCGGCTGAGGTGCCGGGGTGGGCTGCTCTGCTGCCGCATTCATGGCGTTGTTGACCGCACTGCCGACTACGCCGCCGACTGCCCCGCCAACGCCTGCCATTGTACCGAGTCCTACACCCATATTGGTAAATTGCCCGACGGCCTCGTTCTGCGCAACCTTCTCCGCAACATCAAAGCCGCGCTCCTGCGCATATGTATAGCCCTCCTGTGCACGCTTGGCAGCCTGCGCCTGCGAGTCAATGACGACCTTTTGCGCTGCGGTCTGTGCGTAGATGATATCCGTCTGCTGGCGAAGCTTTGCCTCGGCAATATCTGCGTACTGGCGGAAGTGGAGATCCTTGAAGCGCTCGTATTGCCTGTCACCGTCCGGCTTGACAATGTTGGTGACGAAAAATCGTTCAAGCGCTATACCGTAATCGGCAAAGTCCGGAATGAGCAGCTTATGGATGCTCTCGGAAAAAACCGCGAGGTTTTCGTCGATCTCAAAAATGTTGATCGCGTTCGCCTTCATGACCTGCGCAATATAGGTCTTAACTCTCGTCATCAGAAACGCCCTGAAAACATTGACGAGCTTTTGCTGACTGAGGAAATCCTCCGTGCCGACGAGCTTCAAAAGAAGCTTGCGGCTGTCCTCGGCACGAAGCGACATTTCGCCCGATGCACCGATGGAGATGGGAAAGCCATAGGTAGGTTCGACATACTGAACCTTGCTGTCGGTTCCCCATTTTATTGCCATCTGCACAGTCTTGTTTATGAAATAGACCTCGCAGTGGAACGGCGTGTTGTCGCCGGTCGTGCGGTTTAGAAGCTTTCCGAGCTTCGGAATATTCTGCGTTTCCAGCGTGTAGCGCCCTGCGCCGAAGAGGTCAAGCGCCTGACCGTTCATGAAGAAAACGGCCTCCTGCGACTCATGAACGATAAGCTGCGTCAGTGAATTGAAATCCTCGCACGGATGCTTCCACACAAAGGTGCTGTTGTCTCCCTCGTATTTGATGATATCTGCAATTTGCATTTTCCGGTTCTCCTATCTCTTTATAAATTCTCTGCAATAAACAAAGGCACACTCATACCGCTGTCATTACGGTAAGAGTGTGCCAATTTTTCTATTTTTTATATAAACGCAAAAGGACAGACTTACGCTCTGTCTGTCTGTCTGAAGAGTATAGCGTTGGGCATCGCTTGTCAAGTCCTTTTTTCAAAAAAGATCATTTTCTTTTATAATAACAAAAACCGCGGCAATACGCAACAAAATTCGAGGAAACCGCAAGTCGTTTTCGGACATGGCGAGCCTGCGCCGCAGCCCTGAACGGGCAGAAAAACGGCATAGCCGCATATTACGACTATGCCAATTTTTCAGGTATCATAAAATCTCTGAGCCACAC
>CAVHZB010000032.1:0-9560 GCA_963640555.1 Phascolarctobacterium succinatutens | reverse complement strand
CCTACTTGCTTGTCTTTTTCGGCTTGGCGTTTTTCTGGTATAGTATCGCAAGCCCCTTGAGCAGCAGATCGGGCTCATGGTTTATCTCATGTCGGCAGTAGGGTATAACTCCGCCGGACAGTCCACCGGTGGCTACGACCGTGGCTTCTCCGCCGAGCTCTGCTTCCATGCGGTCGATCATGCCGTCGATCATTGCGGCCGTTCCGAAAACCGCGCCCGAGCGCATGCAGTCAACGGTGTTGGTTGCAATGCACTTTTTCGGCGCCTCTATCGAAATGCTCGGCAGCAGACTCGTGCCCTGAGAAAGAGCATTGTATGACAGATTTACACCGGGGACTATCGCGCCGCCGATGAATGCACCGTCCTTATCCACCGCAAAAAGCGTTGTCGCCGTTCCGAGATCGACGATGATTATGGGAGGCTTATACATGGCGATGGCGCCTACGGCACCCGTTATCAGGTCGCCGGCAAGCGTGCCCGGATCGTCTATCTTAACATTCATGCCGGTTTTTATTCCGGCTCCGACCATTATACACTCAAGACCCGTCAGCTTGCGCACCGCAGAGCGTATCGCACGGTTGACCTGCGGCACGACCGAGGACATTATCGCCCCGTCGAATTTCCTGTAGTCCACGCCGTCGAAGGCGAAGCTCTGGCGCATTTTCAGCGCATAGTCGTTCGGGAGATCGCTCGTGTTGGTCGCAAGGCGGCTGCGGCTGACGACTGTGCCGTTTTCGACACAACCGAGGACCACATTCGTATTTCCGACATCGATCGTTAGTATCATAAAACTCCAACCTCTTTTTATTGCATTTGCTTGCCGGCACGGATGATGCGCTCTATTCCGGCGGCAAGCAGCACATTTACGCCGAGCTCCACGAGAAAATTCACGCCCGTCAGACCCACGATGATATACAAAAGCATGTTCTGACCGCCTGCCCAGCCGTTTATTGTATCAAAGAAAAATACCAGCATGCCCACTATGAACAGTCCGGTATTTACAACGGGGCAAACTATGCCGGACACCAGAACCGCAGTCTTGTCATTTTTCCGCGCTATCGCCTCGTAGCACGCGCCCGCTGTAAAGCCGGCCGCTGCGCCCTTGCCGATGCAGATGAGAATGCATCCGACGGGGTTTATACCCATAAGGAGCATCACCGTGCCGCCATCCCAGCCTAAAAGTCCGGTCACAAGCACGACCAGCCCGAACACTCCGCCCAGATAGGCTCCCGCGCCCTTGCCGTAAATTGCCGTTCCGATTATTATCGGCGCAAGCGCCAGCGTTATCGAGAACGGACCGAATCTCACAAAGGTGCAGAGCACCTGAAGCACCACGATTATCGCGGTGAAGATAGCGAGCCCCGTCATGCGGCGGGTGCTGCCCATGTGTTTGCCGTTATTCATTTTTACCTCCTGCTGTCGCCCCGAGCGTATCGGGTGCGGCGCGTTTTCGCGTAAATATTACAATACGCGCACGCACTTGTCAACCATTTTAGTGTGCGCGCAATTATGAGAATATTGCAACATCAGCTGCAATGTGATAAAATTACCGCAACGATTTTTGCTTGGAGAAAATACTATGGAAAAAAAGTGCTGGTATAAGGAAATGGCGGTGTACCAGATATGGTGCCGCAGCTTCTGTGACGGTAACGGAGACGGCATAGGCGACCTGTGGGGCGTTCTGTCCAAGCTCGATTACATTGCGTCTTTAAATGTTGACGGTATATGGTTCTCGCCGCTTTACCCGTCTCCCAATGCCGACTACGGCTACGATATCTCCGACTACAGGAGCATCCATCCCGATTTCGGCGATCTTGAGGTGTTCAAGCAGGTGCTCGACGGAGCCCATGAGAGAGGTATGCGGGTTTTCATGGATCTTGTCGTGAACCACACCTCGGATGAGCATCCTTGGTTCAAGTCGAGCCGCAGCAGCAAGGACAGCCCCTACCGAGATTACTACTACTGGCGTCCCGGCAAGGGCAAAAAGCGCCCGCCGAACAACTGGGACAGCCTGTTTGAGGGCAGGGCGTGGGAATATGACAGGCAGACCGACGAGTGGTACATGCACATATTCTCCAAAAAACAGCCCGATCTCAATATGGCAAACCCCAAGGTGCGCGAAGAGGTCAAGGACATAATGCGGTTTTGGCTCGATATGGGCGTTGACGGCTTCCGCGAGGATGTTATAACCTACATTGCCAAGGCCGAAGGACTGCCGAACGCAAAAATAAAGCTGCCTGCCGCTACCGGTATGCAGTACTATACCAATCTGCCGAAGGTGCATGATTATCTTGCCGAATTTAAACGCGATGTACTCGATTTCTACGACTGCTTCACCGTGGGAGAGGGACCGCGCATGGAGCCCGATGTTGCACTGAGCTATGTTCGAGAGGGCAAGGGCAAGGTGCTCGATATGATGATAAACTTCGCCCACATGGAGGCCGACTGCTTCATAACGGATTTTTTGCAGCGCCCGTTTGACCTGATAAAGCTCAAAAAAGCGTTCACGAAATGGCAGACCCAGATGTACGGCAAGGGCTGGAATGCCCTGTACATGGAAAACCACGATCATCCGCGCATCATAAGCCGTTACGGCAGCGAGAAATATCGCATTGAGAGCGGCAAGAGCATCGCGGCAAGCTATCTGTTCCAGCGCGGTACTCCGTTTGTGTATCAGGGGCAGGAGATAGGCATGGTGAACACGCCGCTCGGATCGCTTGACGAGTATAAAGACATAATGGTCAGAAATAACGCCCGCATAGCCCGCTCACTCGGACTGTCCAAGGCAACGGTGCTGAAGCTTGCGCAGAAGGCATCGCGCGACAACGCGAGGACCTGTATGCAGTGGGCGGATGCCCCCAACGGAGGATTTTCCGAGGCAAAGCCGTGGTTTGCGGTGAATCCGAATTACAGACAGATAAATGTTCAGAGCCAGCTTGACGACGGAAACAGCCTGCTGAACTTCTACCGCAGTGCTCTGCAATTCAGACGCGATAATCCCATTGTCATATACGGCGACTATGTCGAGCACTATCCAAAAAGCAAGGAGCTGTATGTTTACGAGCGAAATCTCGCCGGCAAAAAGCTTCTGGTCATCTGCTCGTATTCCGAGAAAACCGTGCGTTTCGACGCCCCTGACGGCATAGTGCTCGACGAGAGCAAGCAGGTGTTCGGAAACTACGAAAACAATTTTGTAATAGCAAACGGTTTTACCGCAAGACCATATGAAATGAGGGTGTATCTGTTTTGATGAGACGACATGACCGCGCCATAGAGGCGTTTGACGAAATATGCGCGCTGATAGAAATGTGCGACACTCTGCGGGTCGCATTTTCCGATGAGGGAGCACCGTACATAGTCCCGCTGTCGTTCGGTTACGAGGCAGCCGACGGCGTTGTCACCTTTTATGTCCACGGTGCGAAGACCGGCAGACGGCATGAGCTCGCGGTTAAAAGCGCGGAGGTCTGCGTGGAGACCGATATCTGCGAGGGCTTTGTGGAGCTTGAGAAGGGAGCCCAGACGGCCGATTACAAAAGCTTCATCGGCTGGGGTCGGATAAGCACCGTCACAGGCGACGAGGCGGTCAAGGGACTGGAGCTTTTGTGCCGTCACTGCGGCTTCGACGGCATGACCTGCACCGAGGCGGTGATAAAAAACACCTGCGTTGAAAAGATAGTTGTCGACAGCTTTACGGCAAAGCAGAGATTTAAATAGAAAAACCGGAATAGTAAAAGCCAAGGTCAAACGACCTTGGCTTACATTATTTTTGGCATTGGCATACCGTTTGGGCGATCACCCGAGAAACGATCCGACGGATATCACGCCGAAGGTGGCAAGCATTACGATAAGTCCCGCAACGGCGACGCCCATTGCAATGGCCGGAAGCGCACTTTTAAGGCGCATGTCCAGAAGCGAAGCGACGAGCGCGCCCGTCCACGCACCCGTGCCCGGCAGCGGTATGGCAACCAGAATAAATAATCCCCAAAAGCTGTATTTGTGTACGGCTTCCGCTTTTTCGGCACCCTTGCGCTCAAGGAATGATGTGAATTTATCGAGGATATGGTGCTTTTTCATCCACAGTATTATGTGGCGGGTCAGCAGAATGAGAAACGGTACCGGCAGCACATTGCCCACAAAGCCGGCTCCGAATGCCAGCCACGGATCGAGCCCTGCGGCAATACCGACGGGTATCGCTCCGCGTATTTCGAGGATAGGGAGCATTCCTATAACAAGCGTCTTAAGTATGTCGTAAAGCATTGATGTCTCCAATTTCAGCAGTTTTGCATAGCCTCGCGGCAATAGTGGTTAAAGCGGCGCTCCCGCTCGAGGGTCGAGCAGTCCATATGACCCGGATATACCTCATAGTCGCCGGGGAGGGAGCAGAGCTTCTTGAGCGACGCCATTTCCGCACTCATATCGCCGCCCGGCAGATCCGTTCTGCCGCAGCTTCCGCGAAACAGCGTGTCGCCGGTGAACAGAGCGTTTTCGCAGATAAGGCTCACGCCGCCGGGAGTGTGCCCCGGAGTTGCAAGCACGCTGAAGGTCAGTCCTGCCTCGGTGATGACATCGCCGTCGTCGTAGGTCTTTCCGCCGTCAGGCAGCTTGAAGAGCATTCCGCTCATGCCGACTCTGTAGCCCTCGTCGCGCTGGTTGATATAAACGGTGCAGCCTGTCTCGGCGGCGATCTCGGTCACCGCGCCGACATGGTCAAAGTGACCGTGGGTCAGCATTATAGCCATGCATTTGAGCCTGTTGCTCTCGATGTAATCCATTATGGTGTTGCTCTCGTCGCCGGGGTCTATGACGACACATTCGAGGGTTTTCTCATTTATGACGATATAGCAGTTCGTCTCAAGCTGGCCCACCGGTATGGTTTTGATATTCATGCTCACAGCTCCCTTGTGTCAAGAATTATGGTCACGGGTCCGTCGTTTACGGACTCGACCTTCATTTTTGCACCGAACTCGCCGGTGCCCACCTCAAAGCCACGGCTGCGGCACTCGGCAATGACCTTTTCGTAAAGCGGTATCGCCGTTTCCGGTCGGGCTGCCTTGGAAAAGCCGGGACGGCGCGACTTGCAGTCCGCAAACAGCGTGAACTGGCTGATTATGAGCAGCTGTGCGCCCGCGTCCAAGGGGTTGACATTCATTTTGTCGTCGTCATCCTCAAATATGCGCAGACCGCATATCTTGTCCGCGATCTTTATCGCTTCCTTTTCACCGTCGTCGGTATGCACGCCCAGCAGCACGAGAAAGCCCTTGCCTATGCTGCTCTTGACCTTGCCGTCTATCGAAACCGACGCACTGTCCACTCGTGTAAGTACGGCTCTCATTTTCTTCCTCCGTTTCTGTTTACCTCAACAACGCCTGGCAGGGAATTGAGCTTGCTCATCACAGTCCTCAGCTCGTCGAGCCCCTTTGTCTCCAGAGTTATATTCACTATTGATTTATCTCCCGTATCGCGTGCGTTTATGGTGCGGACCTTCGTGTTGAGCGTGTTGAATATAGACGCAATGTCCATTATAAGTCCGCTGCGTTCACGCGAAACGACCGTTATGGCGGTCGAATAGCTCTCCTTTATCTCGTCTGACCAGCTTACATTTATCCAGCGTCCGATGTCCTCGGGCTTGAACTCGCGCCGCGCATAGTTTTCACAGTCGGTGCGGTGTATGGAAACGCCCTGACCGCGGGTTATATAGCCGACAATGTCGTCGCCCGGTATGGGCGTGCAGCAGCGGGAGAATTTGATGAGGCAGTTATCCAGCCCCTCAACGAGAACTCCGTGCACGGGTCTGACCCGCTTCTGAGCCAACTGCTCGCGTCTTTCGGCGGCCTCGGTTACCTTTTCGAGAACGGTTTTCTTGCCGGAAACATGATGCAGACGGGCAAGCTCATCCTTCATGCGGTTTACGGCTCTCGTAGCCGCCATGCCGCCGTAGCCTATGGCAGCATACATCTCGTCAAGGCTCGTGTACGATACCTTTTTCAGAAGCTGCGGCAGAACCTCCTCATCGCTTATATCTTCAAGCCGCAGGCCCTTGTTCTTGAGCTCCGACTCGAACATCGCACGACCGCGTTCAATGTTCTCGTCGCGGCGCTCCTTCTTGAACCACTGCTTTATCTTCGTGCGTGCCGAGCCGCTTTTTGCAATGTTCAGCCAATCTCGGCTCGGTCCGGCAGCGTTTTTGGAGGTCCTGACCTCAACTATGTCGCCGTTTTGCAGCACATAGTCGAAGTTGACTATCCTGCCGTTTACGGATGCACCGATCATGCTGTTGCCGACGGCGGAGTGGATGCTGTATGCAAAGTCGATGGGAGTTGCACCCGCAGGGAGGTTTATGACATCGCCCTTCGGCGAGAATACGAACACCTCGTCGGCAAACATATCTATCTTGAGGTTGTGGAAAAAATCAGTTGCGTCCGATTCCTGCTGACTTTCGAGCAAACGCCTTACCCACGCAAATTTCTCCTCATCACCGGTTTTTATAACTGCGTCGGCATTGTCGCCGATCTTATATTTCCAGTGCGCGGCGATGCCGTACTCGGCGGTGCGGTGCATTTCCCATGTGCGGATCTGCACCTCAAACGGTATTCCCTCGGAGCCGATGACCGTTGTGTGAACGCTCTGGTACATGTTCGGCTTAGGCGTGGATATATAATCCTTGAATCTGCCGGGCACGGGCTTGAACATGTCGTGGATAATGCCGAGCACATTATAGCAGTCCGGTATGGTGTCGACGATAACGCGAAAAGCGCACAGATCAAATATACCATTAATGTCGAGCTTCTGCGCGTACATTTTTCTGTATATGCTGTAAATGTGCTTTATGCGGCTTGTTACGGTGACATCAAGCCCTTCTTCCTCAAGGCGCTGCTTCATCCTCGATTCAACGCTCGACATAAAGCTTTTGAGCGTATCCATGCGCTCGTTGAGCGTGTCGGTTATCTCCTTGTATCCTGTCGGATCAAGGTACATGAGCGCAAGATCCTCCAGCTCCCACTTTGCTCTCTGCATACCGAGTCTGTGGGCGATGGGGGCATATATCTCCATCGTTTCGAGTGATTTCTGCCGCTGCTTTTCCTCCGTCTGATATGCCATGGTGCGCATATTGTGCAGCCGGTCGGCTATCTTTATGAGGATAACGCGTATATCCTTGGCCATTGCCATGAGCATCTTGCGGAGGTTCTCCATCTGCTCGTCTTCCTTGCTCGTGTACTGCACGCGAGTGAGCTTGGTAACACCCTCAACGATGTTCGCAACGGGCTCTCCGAACTGACGGGCGATATCGCCGTGAGTGAGCTGGGTGTCCTCAATGACATCATGCAGCAAAGCCGCGACTATTGAATCCTCGTCAAGTCCCATGTCGACGGCAATGTCCGCCGCGGCAACACAGTGAGTGACATACGGCGAGCCGTCCTTTCTGAGCTGACCGGAATGAGCCAGCTTTGCCATACGGTAGGCAGCATCTATCCTGCCCATATCCATTTCCATGCCGCTGTCATCCATCTTTTTGCGCAGCGCATCGAACATTTCATCCGGATCAAGTATTTTCTTTTCAATGTCTGCCATTACGACCGTCTCGCTTTCAATCGTTTTATAAGCTCGGAGTTTTCGAGATTGACCTTTGCGCAGCCCGTGACTATCCTCGCGCCGAAAACGGAGCCGGGAGCCGTCATGCGCAGAAGACCCAATTCGCACAGCACCCGCAGGCATATGCAGAACCGCTCCGGCTCCACCCCGTGAGGGCACTGCCGGATAACTCCGTCAAGGTCGTCCGCTACCGCTCCGCCGAGAGACTGGAGCCTGCGCCATGACTTTATAAAGGCGCCTCTGTCGGGACAATAGGCCGAAGCCTCGGCCACCGGCATATCCGAGAGTATCTTCTCGCAAAGCGGTCTCGGATCATGCGCCTTGACTGCCGTGACCTGAAGCTGCACGCTGCGCCGCAGCCTGAATTCGTTTATCTGCGGAGTAAAGGCTATGTCTATCCTGCTGCCGGCGTGCAGCCCAAGCTCGGCCTCGCTGTGAGAGAAAAACACACATTCAAAGCCCGTGCCCCTGAAGCTTATGCTCAGACGCAGATGCTTTCCGCCGCCTATAGGCGTCACCCGATCGAGCCTTGCCCCGTTTATGCAAAGCGTGGGTTTGGGATTTCCGCTCCCGTAGGGCTCGAGCCTGCCGAGAGCAGCAACGCCCTCCATGTCAAGTATGCCAGGATCAGTCACTTCGATATCGCAATTGAGAGTGGGAAGCTCGCTGGGCTTATTCATTTCGTAGTATTCGTTAAAGGCGCTGCAGAATTGCCTGAGCTTATCACGCCTTATATTGAGTCCAGCCGCAAGCGCATGACCGCCGAAGCCCTCAAGGTATTCAGAGCACGCCGAGAGCGCGTCAAAGAGATTGAAGCCGCCGTAGCTGCGGCACGAGCCCTTGCCCTTTTCACCGTCAAGGCATATCATGACGGTCGGCTTGGAATACTGCTCGGCGAGCTTTGAGGCGGCAATACCGATCACGCCTTGATGCCATTTTTCGCTGGCAAGCACTATCGGGGTCGACGGCGTTTTGCCGTCCATCATGCCTGAGGCATCGTCCCATATCTCCGTTTCGAGATGCTGCCGCCGGCGGTTTAATTCACACAGCTTATCGGCAAGCGTGTTGGCCTCGTCCGAATCACCGGTCATGAGCAGTCTTCCCGCAACGGATACCTCGCCCAGCCTGCCGGCCGCATTCAGACGCGGCGCAAGCGTAAAGCCTATCGTGGACGACGACATTTTCCGCTCCGATGCTCCCGACTCACGCAGCAGCGCCTCAAGTCCGGGGCGGGAGGTATGCTCAAGCATGGCAAGCCCGCGCCGCACAATATACCTGTTCTCGCCCGTGAGCGGCACGACATCCGCAACGGTCCCGATCGCGGCAAGATCGGCGTACCTTGCAACGGTCTGCTCGCTTTCGCCCTCAACGGCGCACACGAGCTTGAGTGCAACTCCGACACCGGCAAGATCCTTGTTCGGATACCTGCAGCCGTCCTGCTTCGGGTCGATTACCGCAACGGCATCCGGTATCGTCTGCTCGCGGCACTCGTGATGATCGGTTATGATAAGGTCAATGCCTATACTACGCGCAAATTCGGCCTCGGCTGCCGCGGTTATGCCGCAGTCTACGCTTATGATAAGGCTGACTCCCTTTGCGCGCAGCCTCTCAATGGCGCCGGCGTTTATGCCGTAGCCCTCATCTATCCTGTCGGGGATGTACGGATAGCATCTGAGCCCGCGGCTGCGCAGCCAATCGGTCAGCAGGCAGGTCGAGGTTATGCCGTCAACATCGTAGTCACCGTACACCGCCACGGTCTCTCCGACTGAGAGTGCATGCCTTATGCGCGGCACCGCCTTATCCATATCCTTTAAGAGCATGGGATCCGCAAGCAGCTCCGAGCCTCCGTCAAGGAAGCTTTGCGCCTCGTCAAGACCGGATATTCCACGAACGCTGAGCATTTTTGCAAGCAGCGGCGCGTAGCCTGCGTCGAGGAAAAGCCGCTCGGCTTCGGGCACGCGGTCTTCAAT